>JAHDBX010000002.1 GCA_020630145.1 Gammaproteobacteria bacterium
ATCCGGTAAATAGTCCGTTGACGCGATAGTTACACCCTCACGCTGGTCAAACTGTATACCTTCAAAACGCGTCCAAACATCACTCTTTGCCGTGCGCCTACACGCCATTGAACCAACTTCACTACAACCGTATACCTCTCGCAACTCCGCTGAAAAAAGGCTTTCGGTGGCTTCAGCCGACGCTTGTGATAAGGGTGAAGTTGCACATAACACTAAGCTGACAGGTGCAAAACTCAAGCTACTCGCTTGCATCGCTCGCAAATGCACTGGCGTAGATACCATCATTCTTGGTTCTGGCAGCGCTTGTAATGCGTCTTGAATATCCAAAGGAAATAAAGGCTTACCATCACTGAAACAAACATTAGCAAATAAAGGTAAGAGGGCAGATGTTTCAAGGCCCCACATATGCTGAGCAGGCACGGTGGCCAGTTGATATAAGGTTGCATCGCCTTCTGGCAACATATGCTGGCGATTAATCCGGCTGCTTTCAAGCAAAGTCTGCCATGTTTTATGGTTAGGCTTCGAATCACCGGTTGAGCCAGATGTAAAACTAATTGCGGCTAAATGCGCCAAAGGAATAGTTGGGCAGGTTTGAGCCTCGTCAGGTATCGCTAGCTTTAATTCAGATAGGTTTATACTGGGCAAATCCGCTATCGTATCAGCGCCATCATGAACAATATAACTATCTGGGTAACGAGTTTGCAGGGTTTTCTGTGTTTCTCGCTTATGGTTTGGTGGCAGTAAGTTAGTTTGCTTACGGACTAAAGCCGCACAAAACGCGACCAACAATAGATAGCGATTAGCGCATAAGTTAATAACTTGCGTATGCTGAGGCAGTTCCTTAGCTAAGGCATGCACATGCGATAAAAATTGAGTATGAGTAACACAGCCTTTTGCCACCTGAAATACAGGCAAGTCACTGAACAGATAAGCAATATGCTGGTCAGCAGACCGAAGACTAAGAGGTGCTACATCTATCGACAATCTATGACCCCAAATAACCCTGAATAATGCAGATAATCTGCTTACTTATTTTTCTCTACGTATTCACACAAACTGCGCAAAGTTGCAAATGCTTCTCTAGTTGAGTTATCTTCGGCGCGCATCTGCAAGCCATACTCTTGCGAAATAGCCAAAGCAACCTCTAAGGCATCGATTGAATCTAAGCCTAAACCATCACCAAATAGGGGCTCTTCTGGATTTATGTCCTTCGCATCAATATCTTCTAAATTTAATGACTCGACGAGAAGTTCTGCCATTTTTAGCTCTGCTGGGGATTGTTCTGCCACTACTGGATCCTCATTGGTTTCTTTATTTTTAAGGAGCGCTAGTTTATACTATTTTTTGATATAACATAATCATTCACTGTGTATTTTCGCCGTAGAATCAAGCTAATTACAACCCCCTAACGGACCAACCAACATTTATGCTGTTTAATTATTTCTCTTCGGACTCACCAAGCGATTTATACAAGCTCAGAGAAACACTCGCTGTCGTTAATTTCAACACTGATTGCGTAGCCAGCCCTGATGGAGCCATTTCCAGTGGCTTACGTATATTCGGCGAACCCGTTAATGAAGTATGGGGTATACGCGGAGAAAGCATTGAGCACGGACAAACTGGACGATGCTCTTGGCGTCAGTCAAGTGAAATTATCTGCGCAGCTATTTGGCTATCTGCAGATGAATGTGCTGATATTGAGGCTTCAACACAAGATGCTTATGCAGAAATATTAGCGACATTGAGCAGCCAAGGTTACCCTTATCCTTTCCGGTTTTGGAATTACATACCTAAAATTAATCATGGCGATGGCGATCAAGAAGAATATAAAAAATTCTGCAGCGGGCGCTTGCAGGCATTTAGACAAACTAACCTAGCAGAAGAAAGCTTTCCTGCTGCGTCAGCCTTAGGACACCATACCCATGGCGGGGTAGTTTATGTTTTGTCATCTAAGCATACGGGCATACACCACAAGAATCAGCTACAAACCGATGCTTATAAGTACCCTCGTCAATACGGTGCTAATAGCCCATCTTTTGCTCGTGCGACCAGTATTACGGTTGAAAACCAGGACTTATTCTTTATTTCAGGCACCGCCAGCATTATTGGCCACAAAACGATGGCCGTGGGCGACTTAAAAGGTCAACTGGATACAACCGTTAATAATATTCAACATTTAATCGATCACGCCAAACAAGAAGGTTGTGCAGCCTCATTAAAAACGATAAAAGCCTATATTCGCCACGAACAAGACTTAGCAACATGCAAAGCGTTTTTAGAAACGCGCTTCCCTGATACACCTACTATATTTTTACATGCTGATGTTTGCAGAGATGATTTATTAGTCGAAATAGAATGCTTTTTTGGCTAACGCTTTTGTCATGACAAAACACATTAATCATTACTGGCGCATATTGGGCACCGGCATTAGCTTTTTTATTTTTGGCCTTGGCACCTTGTTTATAGGCCTTCTATTTCAAATTATGGCTTTTATGCCCTTTATTAATCCGCAAAAAAGCCTTAGAAAAACCATTTATATCGCTTGTAACGCTTATATCCGTATGATGAAGCAACTTGGCTTACTCGATTACAGCATTCACGTTGAACAGAAAAAAGCCTTAAATAGCACGCTAATTATTGCAAATCACCCCAGCTTACTCGACGCTATTTTCTTATTTGCCACATTCGACAACCTATGCTGCATCACAAAAGCCAAGCTTTGGAACAACCCCTTCACGGGCAGAGTCGTCCGTGTAGCCGGCTTTATTGCCAACGACAGCGCTGACTTTGTTGAAGTCGCTGCAAAAAAGATCAAAGCGGGTGAAAATATACTTATATTTCCAGAAGGCACACGTAACAGCGATAATCAAAACCTGCGATTTAAGCGTGGCGCTGCCAATATTAGTGTACGTTCATCTTGCGATATTTTACCCCTCCTTATTCATTGCGAGCCCAACACCCTACAAAAAGGGGAAAAATGGTACCAAGTACCGGCTAACAAACCGCTGTTTTCTATATCAACACTTGCCAAAATATCATTAAACGACGCTATCGATACATCACGCCCAGTTACATTACAATATCGCGACTTAACCAAGCACTTATCTGCCATCTACCAAAAAGCACTTCAAGCTAAACAACACCATTAAGCAATAGCCATCAACGCTAGTACTGCCATATTATCTGTAGTCGCTGTATAATCACCCCATACTCGATTTACAACTACCTGTAACTATGAACGCACACCAAACTGACATCTTCAAACGAATCAAAAAAGTCATGGTCGAAATTTTTGAAATCGATGAAGCACTATTGCTTCCCGAAGCTAAACTTTATGACGAACTTGATATCGATAGCATTGATGCAGTTGACCTGCTTATTGAATTAAAAAGTTTTGCCGGGCAAAATATTAAACCTGAAGAATTCACGCAAGCTGAAACACTACAAGATATTGTTGACATTATCAGCCTCCATACCGAGGCGAAGTAAATCCGCTTAACATCATGAACGATACATTAAGCACAAGCGTTGATATTGAAGTTCCTTTTTATGATGTTGATAGCTATAGAATTGTTTGGCATGGAAGCTATGTTAAGTATTTTGAGGTAGCACGCTGCAAGCTATTAGAAAAAATTGACTTTACTTATGAGGACATGGAAGCATCAGGGTTTTTCTATCCCATTGTTGACATACAAGTTAAATATATAAAGCCACTTCGCTTTAAGCAACAGTTCACTATCTCCGCAACAATAACAGAATGGGAACACCGCCTTAAAATTAAATACTTAATCACCGATAAAAATACGGGCGAACGCATAACAAAAGGCCATACAACACAAGCCGCTGTTACCATGCCCGACCAAACGATGTGTTTAGTGTCTCCGCCTATATTGATAGATAAAATTAACCTTGCCTTAGCAAAGAAGGCATAAGGCTAAAACATGATTAAATATGTTCTTTATTTGCTATTCGCATTAACGACCTACAGTAGCGCTAGCATTAGCGCAACTACAAGGTCATCGGAAGAAATTTTACAATCCAGCTTGCCAAATAGCTGCAACTTTTCTGGTACATTTACACAAGAAAAACAGCTACAAGGCTTACCTAAGCCTTTGCAGTCAAGTGGTGATTTTTTCTTTTCCTGTGACTATGGCCTAGTTTGGCAAACAGCCCGACCTATTAAAGAAATACGCATTTACACGACTGAGAATATTCACTTCAGCATAGCCGAGAACCAAGAACCTCAAACTCTTAGTGGCATCGCAAATTTTTATTTAGCAAAGCTCTTATTAGACATTATGAGTGGTAACACCAAACAGCTTTATACTGACTACAATGTTAATATCAATAATGCTGAAAAATTAGATATTACACTGACACCGAAAAACAAATATTTAAAGAAAGGTTTAAAAAGCATTCAATTTTTAAAAGGGCTTGCAGACAAAGAAAATACATCGATTAAGGTCAATATTACTGATGCTAATCAACAAGTAACCGCAATGTCTATAACCGAGAATACACAGTATACCGATAAAAAAGCCATTGCATTATGTGAAACAATATATGGCTCTAACACTTGTGCCATTCTAAAAGACCCTTCCCAATATGAACAAAACGAGTCTTTTTAGTTTAGGTTAATATAGGCTTATGCTGATAGCGCGTACTTTATTTATTCTGTGTAGTATTTTTTGCCTACTGTTTTTTTCAACGCAAGTATCCAACCTGCATATATCAACAGACCTTAAAGACTTATCGCCCGATATAGCAGCAACAACTGAGCAGCAAGACATTATCGACAGCTTCTCAAACAATATTCAGCAACGCTTTATTTTATATATCAGATCAAAGAATAAGCGTGCTACAGAAAAAGCTGCTTTAACCTTAAGTGAACAGTTAAACCTATTACCTCAACTTAGCGTCAATGGTGAAAACCCTGCCAGCATTAAAAAAATGTTGGATACATTAAAACCTTTTCAACACCAACTTCTAAGCCCATCTCAAGCAAAAAGTGTAGAAGAGAAAGGCATTCTCCAACTCCGCAATGAAGCTGAGAAAAAACTTTATCAATTTGATAGCGCTGTACGCTTACTACCTTTTGATGAGGACCCATTAGGGTATTTTAATGACTATATATTTTCTCTACTTTCTAATTTAAGTAATACACAAAGCCATAATGAGGCGCAAGAAACCGATGGCTACGAATCTACCACTGTTTCCGTTAGCATTAAGCAAACCAGCTTAGACTTAAAAACCCAAACCCACTTATTTAATAAGATTAAAGCTATCGAAGAAGAGCTTGAACAGGAATTTTCAGTTGACATACTGCATTCCGGTTTATTTTTCTTTGCTGCTGAAGCTGCCATTAGCTCCAAGGCTGACGTCGAGCTAATTAGCATGGGCTCGACCATTTGTATTATATTTTTATTACTGTTTGTTTTCCGGTCTATATGGCCACTACTACTGCCCATGTTTTCGGTAACTTTAGGTGTTGCTTTTGCAACAGCGCTTACTTACTCTTTTTATCAATCATTACATATATTAACTATCGTATTTGGCGCCAGTTTAATAGGCATTGTTATTGATTATTCCTTACATTTTTTTTACCATCATATTCAACATGATAAGCATAAAAAAAATCATGCTCACACACATTTATACAAGGCCTTATTACTCAGCCTATTAACATCTATTATTGGTTATAGTGCCTTAGGTTTATCAGATTTAGCAGCGCTGCGTAAAATTGCCTTGTTTTCTGGTTGCGGCTTATTTATGGCATGGCTCACCGTTATTGTACTTGGCCAATATATGCTACGCAGCAATATTAAAACTGAAAATATTTTTCTACCCAAGTTACTCGCTTGCATTCATTTATTGGTACCAAAAAGCAAAAACACTATCGTTATTTGTTTTACCGTTTTGCTACTGACGCTTGTCGGCATGTTTTACTTAAAAGGGTTTAATACTAGTGATGATCCTCGTTTGTTTTACCGTGTATCTAAGGCTTTAATCAGCGAAGAAAAAACCATACAAACCGCATTAAAACAATATGAGCCCGGTCGTTTTTTTATTATTCAAGGGCAAAACCAAGATCAGGTCAGACGTAGCGTAGACACACTTAAATACAACGTTCATAAAACCAGTCCAAATGCTCAATTACACAATATTCTCGATGCCACTCCCAGCACAGAGGCTCAAGCCTATAACTACAGCATTCAGAATAAAATTTATAAAGCAGATGATGGTGTTATTGCTTTATTATATAAGCAGCTCGGCATTCCAACTGACCGTGCGGAAAATTTACAAAACAACTACCTACAATCTGCGAGCCGCGAACTCAAACCCCTTACACTGACGCAAGCTATAGAAGGCTTAATACCAACATGGTTTGAGAATGATAACTCCATGTCAACCATTGTGCTTATTTCTCAAGGGAGTGATACGACGTCTTTTCCTGAAGTTGCAGAATCACTACAAAACGTTAGCTATATTAATTCTATCGATCAAGCGTCTGATGTACTCAAACAACAACGCATTTCAGCTGCAAATATTTTACTCCTCGCGTTTATACTTATTGGTATTTTATTGCTGCTCTATTATAGAACCTTATCCAGCTTATTAACGCTACTGGTTCCAGCCAGTGCAATTATTGTTACACTTTTATATTTGCTCTTTAGTCAGGATAGCGTAACGCTATTTCATATCATGGCGTTATTTTTAGTATTAGGCCTAGGCATGGATTATGTTATTTTTTCTAAAGAAATGACAGCGCAACGCGAAACCACCCAAAAAGCAATTCTGCTTTCTGCATTAACGACTTCTGTATCATTTGGCTTTTTAAGCATTAGCTCTATACCTATTGCACAGTCATTTGGTTTAACTATATTGATAGGCAATACCGCTAATTTATTTGGCGCATTAATTTATTCAAATACCATTTATACCTTTAATCATTCATAGGGATTACCATGACATCATCCAACAAAAGAGTTTTAGTAACAGGCGCCAGTGGTGGCATTGGCCGCAGCACGGCAATACGCTTAGCAAAAAGTGGGTTTGATATTACTGTGCACTACCGCTCTAATGAAAGCACAGCCAAAAATGTTGCTGATGAAATTACTCAGCATGGCGTTAAGGCCTATTTACTGCCTTTCGACATTGCCAACCGTGAACAAGTACATGAACAACTAGAAGCTGATATAGAAAAACATGGGGCTTATTATGGTGTAGTTTGTAACGCTGGTATTACCAGAGACAATGCATTTCCAGCGATTAGTAGCGATGAATGGGATAGCGTTATTCATACCAACCTAGATGGTTTTTACAATGTACTACAACCACTAACGATGCCTATGATACGCTTACGTGAAGGCGGCCGTATCGTGACCGTTTCATCAGTAGCAGGTATTACTGGCAATCGTGGACAAGTTAATTACAGCGCATCTAAAGCAGGCATTATTGGTGCAACTAAAGCACTGGCAATTGAGTTAGGCAAACGCAAGATAACGGTTAATTGTGTTGCGCCAGGCGTTATTGAAACTGATATGATTGAAGGCGTATTCGCTGATGAAGCAAAAAAGATGATACCCATTGGCAAGTTTGGCAAACCTGAAGATGTTGCTAATGCTATTAACTTCTTATTATCAGACGATGCAAGCTATATTACACGACAAGTTATTAGTGTTAATGGCGGTATGTGTTGATAGTTTTTTATATTTGCATATAATCCGCTTTACATTTAGGTATAAGGAATTAAATTATGATTAAAACAAAATCTCTGGCTTTTATTAGCTTTTTACTTCTATCAATCTTTGCGGTTAATGCACATGCTCAGCTAAGTGATACCGACAAGCAATATATTGCTGACTTAAAGAAAGGTGACTTAAGGCTACTCAAACGTACAGCAAAGCTAATAATTAATGCGCCGGTTAGAACACCTGAAGTATTAGATGTGGTTACAGAAATTTTATTACAAGGCTCTGGCGACTTAACCAAGGCTAGAGTTTCAACCTTTACTTACCTTGCCAGAGCGCTTGGTGAATCTAAAAATGGGCGCTATTACACAGCCTTAGTTAGTGTTGAAAAAACATCGAATAGTAAGCATGTACGTAAATGGGCAAAAAAAGCTCGTAGAATGATAGGAAAAAGCAATGGCAACAGCACAGCGCAGTACACTAAAGGCTCAGTGCAACTAACAACAAAAACATACCTGTAAAAACAAAGTAGGTATCTAGTATTTATTAAAGCAGGCTTATGCCTGCTTTTTTATTGCTCATTCAGCATCAAAACGTTTGAATAATAATGATGTATTCACACCACCGAATGCAAAATTATTACTCATTATTATATTAGCATCCATATTACGACCATCACCTGTAATATAATCTAACTCTGCACAACGTGAATCAAGTTTCTCTAAATTCAAGGTGGGCGCAAACCATTTGTCATGCATCATCATGATCGTTGCCCATGCTTCAAACGCTCCACACGCACCTAAGGTGTGACCGGTATAACTCTTTAACGCGCTAATGGGCTTTTTACCCAAAACTTCATATGTTGCCTGTGACTCAGCAATATCACCATGCTCAGTTGCCGTACCATGTGCACTAATATAGTCAACCTGATCAGCAGCTATATCAGCATCATCTAAAGCACCTTGTATCACTTTTGCCATTGTTGCCTGATTAGGACGCACTAAATGCGTGCCATCCGTGTTAGTTGCAAAACCAATAACCTCGGCGAGTATATTTGCACCACGCGCTAGTGCAGAATCATAATTCTCTAATATTAAGGTACAAGCGCCTTCGCCCAGAACCAAGCCATCTCTGTCTTGGTCAAAAGGTCTTGGCGACGTTGTCGGCGCATCATTGGTTTTACTAGCGGCAAGAATCGTATCAAATACAGCAGCTTGTGTTGGGCATAGCTCTTCAGCACCACCTGCTATCATTATTTTTTGTTGACCATGACGAATTGCCTCGTAGGCATAACCTATACCCTGACTACCCGCCGTGCAAGCTGTCGAAGTGGTATACATACGGCCTTGTGTACCAAAGTAAACACTAATATTAACTGCCGCAGTATGGCTCATCATACGCAAGTAGGTGGTACTTTTTAAACGGCCCATTTTTTTATTTTCAAGCAGCTCAAAAAATTCTAATGCCGCTTCGCTACTACCCGTTGACGAGCCATAGGCAATACCAATGTCACCCGATTTAAGCATATCATCACCAAGCAAATTAGCATCACTTAATGCAAACTCTGTTGCTAACACCGCCATTTGTGCCACTCGGCCCATACTGCGTTTCTTTTTAGCAGTGTAATGCTTAGGTAAAGCAAAGTCATTCACCGGTGCAGCAAGACGCGTGTTCATTTCCGTATACTGGTCCCAATCCTGCATATATTGCACAGCACTACGTTTAGCCTGCAATGCGGCTTTAACATTTTGCCAATCATTACCGAGTGCGGAAACATTACCAACACCTGTTATAACAACTCTATTCACTTTGTTATTCATAAAATTACATTTGCTTTCGTAGTACGGATAATGAGGCGCTCGCTACAATATTTGTATCGCCTTGATAGTTAATCGTACATGCGAAGGTGGCCAAATCTTCACCCACTTTATTTTCTTCTATGCACTTTACTTCTAATACCTTGTCAGACAAAAAATAGTCGGTTTCAACTTGATATTTTCTTGTCCCTAATAAAAAACCTAAGTGCGGTTTAATCACACCTTCGCGCAACAAATAGCCGCCTATTAATGCAGCTGTTTGCCCCATATATTCTAAGCCCACCCAAGCAGGCACCGCTTGTCTTTCATCATTGTAAAAAGAGGCTAATGAATCAATATAGACAAAAGCTGATGAAGATGTTTCTTCAATATGGCCTATTTTATTAATTAACAGCATCGGCTCTCGATGCGGGATTAAATCTTTAATCTCTTGATCATAACGATCTTTACACATGACGAATACTCTTTTTACTATTTTGTGGTAACGACCAAAACTCGTAGAAATTAAACCATTGGTAAGGCGCGAGTAAAGAGTGTCTTTGCAACTCATTAATAAAAGTCTGCGCGTATTCTTGTATTTTTTCTATTCTATCGCTGCGATTAAAATGGACTTTGTCAGCCAGCTTATAGATAGAAAAATACACTTTATCAGCAGCAAGGTCTGGACGCCTATAAGCAAACATGAGTTTAACCGGGCAAGCTAAAGCTTTAGCCAGTATGTAAGCACCAATAGGTAGGGGTGCTTTTTTACCTAAAAAACTGACTTCCACCGTGTGCTGCAAACCCGCTAGCGGAATTCTATCACCCGCTATAAATACCCATTCACCTCTATCTGTTTTGTCTTTTAACAACAGCATAGTTTGCACATCAAACTCATCGACTTGATAAATATTTAATCGCGAATCAGGGTTTAGCTTTTTCATCATATTTACAAAATTGGCTGAATGCTTATCATGCACAAGTATATTAATTACCTTGTCTCTATATCGCTGCATAAAACCACGAGCGAATTCTAAATTACCGAAATGGCTGCCAATCACAAGTTGGCCGCGTTTATCTGACATAATGTCTTCGACTAATGTCTGATCTTCAATAATAAAGTCATCTTCCTTTACATCATCTACCCAAGCCAATAGCTTATCTAATATCGTTTCTGCAAAGTGCTTAAAGTGAATAATAGAATGCTGTAAACCGGGCTGTTTTTCCCATTGCTCGGGTTGGCTAGTATAATTTGCGAGCAAGTAATCTTTCGACGCTTGCCGTGCTGCAGGCCGACATAAAACGAAGTAAAGCGATACAGGATAAACGATGATCGAAAATATTTTTCGACCAAATATTCTATACACAAACAACATAAACTGCATGCCATACAAAGTACCTGCTTCTTTAAAAGAAGCCCAATGTTCAACATCTACAGTTTGCAATACTGATTTGTCTTGCATTAATGGCCCTTATCTATCCACTGCTTGAAACGTTGCATCAACAGCTTGGGTAAACGGATAACCATGCCAGCCAATAAACGAATATGTAATTTAATTAATAACACGTTGTCACGTAAATAATGAAAATGCGATACGCTATCTTCAGGGTAAATGACTTTCGTAGGAATAAAATGCAGCGGTATTTCCTCCCAAACAGCCTTAACTAACATATCCGTATCGAAGTCCATATGTACACCAATATAGTGTTTATCAATAATGTTTTCTATGGACTGTAATGGATACACCCTAAAACCACACAAGCTATCTTTTATTTGCACTGACCATGTTTCAAGCGCCACCCATATATCCGTAACACGACGGCCATAAACTCGTATCTTCGGTGCATCATCTTCAAAATAGGGCTTGCCGGATACAATCGTTGAGGGGTGTTGCTGGCTATAATCAATAAAGGCTTTTACATCGTTTATATCATGCTGACCATCTGCATCAATTTGTATGATGTGCGTAAAACCTAATGTACGCGCATGATAAGCACCAGTAAATACTGCAGCACCTTTGCCGCGATTATGCGCATGCTCTAGGACTGTTGCATCATTATCCTGATCCAATAAAGCAGCAAGTGCAGCAAAACTGTCTTCTGTACTGCCATCATCTACAACAATATAAGGCAGCTTTGCCGTCTTTAATATAGGCAAAAACTCAGCGAAGGCCTTATCGTGATTGTAGTGAGGAATAACGAAACAGTACTTCATCATATTAGAACTGTAAGATCGCCGAAGAAAAGGTATCGTCTACGTTTTTATAGGTAAACTTTACTTGTTGCTTGTCTTCCTTATATTCTAAAACTAACTCTAACTTCGTATTGGGTAAGACCATAGATTTATATTTGAGGTTATTAATACCTCGAAAATTATTCAGTTGTTCAAACAATAACTGACTAAACTTACCCGCCCAGTCTACTTGCACAACGCCCGGTAAAACCGGTTGTTCTGGGTAATGGCCTTTAAACCAAGATAAGTTTTCTGGCACAAACAAACTCAGTTCTATCGTTTTATCATCTTGTTGAATAGCCAGAATATCTGGACTTCCTTCGCTATCTAACTTTTGTTGTAATGCTTCTACGGTTAACACATTTATCTCAACTTATTTCTTTATGCTTGCGCTGGTAAAAACCACGGTAAATAATTTCTATACCCGCAAAGCTTAATAATATGGCATATGAAATCAAACCATTATATAAAACCCATGCTTCGGCCGACATACAACACGCTGTATAGGCGGCCACACACATATTGGCTAATAACAAGCCACACCATATCTGTGTTAAACCGCGCATGTATTTTTTACCCTGTTCACTAGGGTCTTCGCCTGCCATACGTGCAAAGCGCTCTATCAAAGGCATATTGTATAAAGACAAACCAAACAACAAAGCCATACCTAAGCTCATAAGCACGGGATAATAATTTAATAAATGTGAGCTATTAAAATAGGCTATAAGTAAGCAATATAAGGTTACAACAACAAATAATACGATTTGTCCTTTTTGCTTATACTTTTTACCAAGCACAAATTTTATTGCCGTTAACGTAAATAGCAAGGCTGCCAAGGCACTAGGTGCATAACTCTTCAAACCCATATAGACAATAATGGGATAAATAATTAATATTGCTGCAATCAGTATAGAAATCAGTTTTTTATTAAACATGTATTATGCCAATACACACTGTCTATAATTACCTAGTACTTCTTTTTCTACTGCGCTTATTTCTTCTGAAGGATTATCACCGAGCATATCTATTAATGATGTAGACATTTTCTCCATCATTGCGACGTTTTCTTTTAATGCATCGGCAACACTAATAGAGTCATCTGACTTAAGTAATTCAATGAAGTGCGATAAACATGGAATAGGGTATTGATCTAAAAACAAACCTTTTGCTGGCAAGACTGCTCTTTTTTCGGCACGTTTTATCAATTGTTTTTGTACGCTATCATTTAAGTCCTGCGCTTCTAATAACAAAGGGTTAAGTGAGCGCATTAAATCAATATCTGTAATGGTGTCTTTGAAAAACAATAAGGACAATACACCCCAATAATAAGCGTAATCCCACAATAGCTTTACAGACATCATTCTTCTATCACCAAAACCGCCGTACTGATGGGTATATAAGGAAAGCGTATTTTCAAAGAAAGAGTTGTAGAACATATGGAATACAGCGCTATCCAAACGAATATCGTTGCCATCCATATCACGCTTTACTAGATGTGTAATAAATGTATTATTAAAAGCAATAAAATCACTACCCGGTGCATAAAAAGGGTCGGTAAATGCACCGGCTTCACCTGTTAAACCCCAGCCCTCATCAGAGAACATTTTTTTACAGCCGTAAGAATAATCTTGTACGACATTAAAGTCTAATAGCTCGGCGCCTTCTATTGCTTTAGCACAATGTGGTTGATTCTTTTCAAGCCATGCTAGCGTATCATCGAAGCTTTCTATTTGGCTATCAGCAAAGGCCTTATTATCCATTACCATGCCAATACTGGTTGCGCCAGAACCGAGTGGAATAATCCACAACCAATAACCCGCGCCCATTAAATGATTGGTACTGAGCCAACGTTTGCCCTGGTCTTTTAAGCGACTTTGCCAGTCTGCATTGTCACTCCATTCATCGATAGTAATACGTTTATTAATGCGAAAGAAAACCGCATTGCCTTTATGATCATTAAGTTTTTTTAAGCCAAGCTTTTTCTTTACTAATTCTTGCCGACCTGCTGCATCAATAAACCAACGACTTTCCAAGCGCTCTTCACCTGCTGCTGAATTAACCGTAATAGCTTGTTGCTTATTGCCCAACTGTACATCTTCGGTTGTCGCACCATCAATAATTACAACACCTTGTGCTTTTAACTCATCGCATAAATGATTTTCTATGACACCACGCTCTATTTGGTAAGTGGGTACACCGAACAATTCACTTACGCCCAATTCATCTTGTTGAGAATAGTCGCTTTGTGGCTCACCAAAGAAACAGCGTAGACCATGCTTCTGCAAGTGGTGTTGATTAAAGTGCTCCTGCATACCTAAGACATGCGTAAAATAATGCGAGCCAATCTCTACTGTAGACTCACCAACTTTCGCGGTTGTTTTAGGCACAGGGAAAGTATTGCGCTCAATAATGGTAATACCCAAATCAGGCATATCTTGTCGCAACTGTTTAGCCAAACTTAAACCGGCGAGGCCGCCACCAGCAATAATCACATCGGTTTTTTGTACAGACATGTTAACTCACTAATAATTGTAAAGATGTTGCAGCACTTAAGGGTATAGTCAGTGCGCTTTTATCCTTATTGATAATATGCTTAAGAATAGGCAATACTTTAGCAACGGGATTTTCATTGTAAGCATTATCTAATACATCGTAATGGCTACTAAAAACTGGCCATGCGGTTGTTTCTTGTAAAACGTTTGCTTCAAGTGTTAGGCCTTCATATGTGCTATCACTCGGCGCAATAATCATAGAAAAAGCAAACGGCGTTTCATTCTTTAACAAGCTTTTTAATACGGCCGATACAGGTGCATCGAAAAATGTTAGCAGTACCGGCACACCTTCTGCAATGCATTGCGTTATGCCTTCCAACAAGGTTAGTGAGACAGACTCATTATAAGCCGCAACCGAATTAGCTGACTTCATACATGAAGTACTAATTGTCCAGTAACCGGCGGCGGCATTGTGCACGGAGTTATGAAACTTCGTTGGCGACAATTGCTTATCTTCACCCGCCAATACTTTGCACATATAATCGGTTAATTGTGTATCACCCAAACCTGATACAAATACACAGCTTAATTCTTTTGGATCAATACCCGCATTTTGTGTGGCCTGCCACGATGACTCAACAGCAAGCTTAACGGGCAGCGGTGCACGACGGCGTTCATTTGCAGGAATAATTTCTGGCTTTGGCGAAACAGGCATTGATTCGTTATGCCCTTTGCCTTGTAAAATATTTTGTAGGTCTTGCCAGTTCTCAAAACCTTTACCCCAAGCACCATAGGCAAGCAGCTTGCATGCTAATGTCGTCATTTATTCGTCCACCTTGCCAAAGACTAAGCTGCAATTATTGCCGCCAAAGCCAAAAGAGTTAGACATGGCATAGTGAACATCGGCCTGCCGGTTTTCTGCGCTGATATTAAAATCTAAACGCTTATCTAATGTCGTTAAATTCATTGAACCCGGCACTAAGCCCGTTAGTAAGGTATCGGCGGCTATTAGGCCTTCGGTTATACCTGCTGCACCGAGGGTATGGCCCATCCAACCTTTTGTTGAACTGCAAAGCGTATCTTTTGAGAATAAATTTGAAACTAAAGAACCTTCTATATAATCATTAGCCTGACTCGATGTACCATGCAAATTAATATAATTTACTGCCGCAGGTTCTAATTTAGCCATATCAAGTGCTTGCTCCATGACCAACTTTGCACCCAAACCATCTGGGTGTGGATGAGACATGTGGTGCGCATCAGAACTTTCACCATAACCTAATAAACAAACGCCAGTTTGCACATCAGCATCTTGAGCGCGTTGTAATATGGCATAACCCGCTGCTTCACCCAGGTTGATACCGTCACGGTGCTCATCAAAAGGTTTGCATGGTTCTGTAGACACAAGCTGTAAAGAATCAAAGCCGTGCAAAACGCTTAAACATAAAGTGTCCACGCCGCCTACTAATACAGCATCAACAATATTGGCTTCCAGCCAACGTGCTGCCGTTGCAAATACCTTGGCTGAAGATGAGCAAGCCGTATTAATGGTTAGCGTAGGCCCAGTAATACCCGTATAGTGCGCAACAAATAAGCTCGGCGCATGTGGGTTATGTACTAATTCCTGCTTATATTCAGGTTTTAACAAGCCATCGTCATTTAAATCGGTATAGGCCAACTCGGTTCTATCGATACTTGAAGTACTAGACCCCATTACCAAACCGATACGGCCGGCAGAATATTTGCCAATCAAGCCATGTACATCGGCTTTAATCGTTCCTTGCTCAAGGCCTAAAGCGGCCAAAGCATTATTACGGCTTTGCCATGCGCCTAAATCGACATCTTCAACACCAGCAACCCGGCCTATCCACGTTGTTAATGATGAGCGCGCGATATCATTTTTACGCAAACCGCTGTTTTGCTGTTGCAAAGCAAGACGCAAGGCGGCTAAATCAACACCCGCAGCGCTTGTTGATTGATAATTAGTTAAACGAATATCCATACACAGAAAGTGACAACCTGAATTGCAATATAATTTAGAATAAGGTTTAAGTTTAGCAAATCGAACTACGCCTTACTATGATATTAACCGAAGTATTTGTCTTGTGATTAAGATTAAGCATATTGCCTTTGCCTACGGTAAAGACACCGTTATATTTGATGACTTCTCTCTAGATATAGAGTCTGGCTCACTATACGGCTTACTAGGCCCTAATGGTGCAGGCAAAACCAGTCTAATATCACTGATTACTGGCTTAAACAAACCCTCTACAGGGCAGATTACTATTAATGGCCTGCATTACGGGGAAAATACCCAAACTATTCTAAACAGCCTATCTCTTGTGCCTCAAGAATATGCTTTTTATTCGCAACTAAGCGTTAATGAAAACCTACATTTTTTTGCCAAGCTCTACCCTGATGATCATGGTAATAATATTGCAGCGGCTATAAAAATGGCTGGCTTAGACGATTACCAAGACCGCAAAGCAGGAACATTATCTGGTGGGCTTAAACGTCGCTTAAATTTAGCGATTGGTTTGCTAAACAAGCCCTCATTATTGATTCTTGATGAACCCACAGTTGGCATAGATCCGCAATCACGGCACTTTATTTTAGAAGCGATTCAAACGCTGAATGCCCAAGGCACAACTATTATTTACACCAGCCATTACATGAATGAAATAGAAAAAATTTGCACTCGGGTCGGTATTCTAGACAAAGGTAAAATTTTACGTGAAGGCGCATTAGATGAGTTATTAACAAACAATACTGCTATTACCATTAACAGCCTTGAACCTATCCACGAAAATGCTTTGTCAAAGGACTTACAAAACTTCATTAAAACCCACCAACTTAATATTACAGAAAATGCCCTTAGCGCTATTCATTTAACAAACAACTCACTTAATGAGTTGATTAACTTATTACATAAGAATCATATCAATATAAACCAAATACGCTATGGCCAACAAAGCCTTGAAGACGTATTTTTTGATTTAACTCATACACGTTTACGCGAGGGTTAATCATGTTGTCAACTATACTAAAAAAAGAATTCTTACTACTTAGCCGTGACATTCATGCTTTGATGGTGTTATTTGTTATGCCCGCCGCTTTTATTTTAATTATGTCCTTAAGCTTGCAGGATAAGTTTGAAGAAAAGCCTTTAGAAAAATTAAAGCTAGGCATTGCCTTTGAGAACATTCGCGACAAAGAAGACAAACTTGGCCAACGCTTTACACAAATTGACGGTTATCAAATTTTATTTCTAAACGCTAAGGACAACTATAAAACCATTAGCGAAAAAGAATCCTTAGCTGCCATCATTACTATACCCGCAAACTTTCTTGAAAAATTTGCCGCAGATGAAACACTAACAATACCAGACCGTATTGCACTATCGTATACACCTACAACACCTGATTCACTGCGCAAACTGGTTCATGCGTCTGTCAGTCGAATACTAGCGGCATATCAAGTAGAAGAAGTATTAGCAAGCTATATCAACGACCCTAAAGAACGTGAAAAAGAAAAAGCACAATTCTTAGGTGATAGCTTGCTAATAGAAAAAAATATTTATAGTCATAAAAATAAGCAGCCCACATCTGTAGAACAAACGGTACCTGCATGGTTAATTTTTGCTATGTTCTTTGTGGTTATTCCTTTATCAACCACTTTCATCATTGAAAAACAACAAGGCACATTACAACGTTTAAAAACCTTACCTACACCACAAAGTTATTTTTTAATCGGCAAGCTTGTGCCTTATATAATAATTAATATTATACAAATGATACTGATGTTTTTAGTGGGTATCTTTATACTACCTTTACTGGGCGGCCAAGGTATTCATTTACACAGTAATGCCTGGCTATTACTGCCTATGTCATTAGCCGTTAGCTTTGCCGCGGTTAGTTTTGCTTTACTGATAGCTAGCTTGGTAAAGACCACTGAACAAGCCACTACCATCGGTGGCGTAAGCAATTTAATTTTTGCTGCTATTGGCGGTATTATGGTGCCGACGTTTGTTATGCCTAAAGTGATGCAGAACGTCGCTAGCCTCTCACCCATGAATTGGGGCTTAGAAGGTTATTTGGATATTATTTTACGGCAAGGTGGATTTGTTGATATTTTACCGGAAGTAGGCAAGCTTATTATCTTAGGCTTGCTGTTGTTTGCATTAACGTCTTTTGTTTATAAAAAATAATATTTCTTGCTTTAAGTAGTTTCTTTGAATTAATTCATATTATTAAGCGCTATCATAACTACATGTGCTTGTTAGAAATAGTAAAGCCGCTTGGCTATTTGCCAACTTATTCACAAAAATAAAAATGAATGCCTTTAGCGACTAGACTAACTTCACAAAGGCTAAAAGCGATTGTTATTACTCAATGCCGTCTATATCCGGCTTTTGAAGCTTTTTAGCATCCACTTGCCAGGTTTGACAGGTTCCATAAAGAGATTTGCTTTTCGCTAAAGTTGCCTTAAAGTCACTTGGCGAATATTTACTTGCACCTTCATCAAGCGTTAATAAAATATCGCCTTGCCAAGCAATAATTTGTGTCTGCTTACCATCATCAAGCTCTAGGGACGTACCCATATCTTGTTTTTGCTTACCAAATAGGGCAATGCTTTCTGTTCTTAAGGCTGTGTATTGTGTTTGCTTGATATTGGTTAAACCAATATAGATAGTTTTTTCAATTGGGCCGCCTTTTTTAATACAAATCAAACCTTCTTTTTCAGAAGATTGTGCAAAAAGACTGGATGAAAAAAACAGTATAAATAACAAAAAGGAAGTAGAAACAATGTACTTATTCATTGTATAGGCACCCATTATGACTGGTTATTCAAAACAAACATTGCTGTTAACTTTAGAATATATTCTGTCTTAATGCTAGTTTTTATACAACTGATTGGCGAAAAAGTATTTGCAAAGACTAAAAAATACAAATACAAACAACACAAGTACTTGAGTTTAATGACTTACTAAGTAATTTTAAAACCACTCAATTCATCATAAACCGCTAATTCCATTTGCGCTACATCACGTAGTTTATTGGCTATATCTGCATAGTTTTGTTCGCCGCGCTCTTTACTCATACGCGCGCATAGCAAGGCAAACTGACGCCACTCGTCACCGACATTTATCATTTCTTTTGAGGTATCAAGTAACAAACGTGAATTTAATTTTTCACCCGCTTCCTGTAAAAAGGCACCGTACATAAAACGGAAACCTGCACCGCCTGTGCCAATCTCTTCTTGCATGCGAACGATATGGCCTAAAAACAAGCGAGCAAAGCGTTGATCACCTTTATGTAATTTTTCTATTTTTTTAGCGATCATTTTCATGCCATTAATACCGCAAAATGGCATTGGGTTTTTACGGCCATTAACACGACAAGTAAACTTTAAGGCTTTAGGTATCACTTTTTCGTATTGAATTTCTTTAGGTAACTTAACTGGATAATACATCGTGCCTTTAGGTGCGAGTGCGCCACGTGCAAAACGTGCTTGCTGCAAACTTTTTTCATCGGTTTCTACCAGGTGTGAAAAAACCGGATCGCTAATTTTATAATGGCCATTTTCTTTTCCATACACCAGTAAGTTATGTGCATTAAAATGAAAGCGCATTTCTTTAGGAAAATAAGGCAAAAAGAAAACCGAGGTCTGTAAGCCCACTACATCACCTTGAGCCAGCTTTGCATCTAAGGCTTGTTGGCCTTCTGCTTCACTGCGAAATTTTTCGAAGCGAATATCTAAACCATCAATACGTTTAGACAATAATTTTAATATCATGCGTGGCGGCATACGATAGGCCATTAATGGCATGCCATTAATTTTCACAATACCGATATAAGCGAAGGTCATACCACTTGCTATACCGAAAGCCATCGGTTCAGACATATCTATGCCATGGTGACGCATTAAGTTAGATATAACGCCCGTTTCACAATGCGCCGCTTGGCGATGCTCAAATTTTTCAGTCATTAGGAATGGTTTTTAAAATCTCGGTTGTTACACCCAATACTTGTGCGTAAAGTGATAATTGTTTATCGTGCAGTTTTGCGAAGTGCTTAGGTTTTAAGTGTCTTTTTACACGCCACTGAAAATAACCCGTAACCTGGGCTAGCATTGGTACATCCATGCGTTGCACATACATATGATATTCTAAAGGTGATGACTCTCCTGCACGCACACGTTGTAGCGCAGCGTCGGCAAGTTGGTTAATATCTTCTACCGCTTGTTGCAACGCAATAACTTCTGCTTCCCAACCGGGTGCGGAGGCCATTTCATATTTGCCTTCGTCATTTACAACGTAAACCGCCTTGGTTTCACCTTCGTAAATTTCGTGCGCTTGTTTTGGAAGATCTTCTTTTTTCATACGGCCGTTAGCAACATAAATGAACTAGAAAAACGGCCACTTTCAGGCACGTAGCATAGTATTTTTTGG
>JAHDBX010000260.1 GCA_020630145.1 Gammaproteobacteria bacterium
TGCACCCTCCCCTACTTTGAATATTTCAGAATCAACATAACCAGCACCTATACGAATAGTATGTGTCTCAAGACCTTTATAAAAAGCCGATGTATTAAACCTAACATGCTCCTCAAAAACTTCTGGGTTGCCAATTACACCATTAGTAAATGTGCCTGCGCCTAGGTTTAATTCAGAACCTGCTGGGAAGAGTATTAGGTTTTCGTCAATTTCTTGTGTTGTATAGAAGTAACTTGCTTGTGATTCTATATCCCAGTTTTCTGTAAACTCTGGGTTACGATATGTAATATCAAAATTACGACGCGAGCTTTTAAAACGACCAGATGGGTCTAGTGCTTCAGCCACACCTGCGCCAGTACCAATATTTTCACTTTCTTGAAGACCTAGTCTTGTTTTCCAATTACCTTTACTCATCTCTAATCTTAAATCTAAACTATCCCGGGATAAACTAACAGCCCCAGGTGCTAATGATGCACTGGTACTATCTGCCATATCAAGACCAGTTTGCAAATCAGAGTTTATAATTTCTTTGTGTCCATCAGTTGTGACATATTGTATAGAAGTGCTTAAATCAAAATCAGCAAGGTTTCCACCATAGTTTAACCATGTGCTTTTACTATCAAAACTACCTGCATAGACACCAACTTCAGTACCTTGTATGTTTGACTTGTCTTTGGTGATAATATTAATTGTTCCAGCAAAGGCATCTGCTCCATAAACAGCTGAGCCGGGGCCCCGAATGATCTCTATACGTGTTATTGCTTCAACAGGCATACCGCCCCAAACTAAACCTCTACTTCCGTAATATAAGCTGCTTATTGGTACACCATTAATTAAGAAAAGAACTTGAGGATTATATTTAGAATATATACCTCGAATGGTATAGACAGGTGTATATGAAGAATTGACAGAAACATGTAGACCTGGAACAGTCTCTAAGACTTCATTGATATCAATTGCGCCCATCTTTTTGATATCTTTAGCTGTTATAACTGAGGCTACTGCAGGTGCTTTTGATATTAATTGGCTTTGACCTGTTGCAATACTAACAAAATCTTCGTCGCCATAAGATAAGGCTAGATCTTCTTCTTCTGCAAAGGTGTTTGCCGAAATGGCAAGTAGGGTTATAGCCGCTATTGTTTTTAAATATTTCACATATCACCTTTGGTACTTACATTACATTAATGCTTGATTAACGGCTTTTTGTTGTAACTCTTTAGACTTATATGGTCGTATGTCAATAACTTGAATATGTTTTGTTAAATTTATGCAAATATTTATTAATATGTTTATCAATCAGCTGAATGAATATACTTAAGTAGAGTCATTGCAGGCCGTTAAGCTGAAAAATCTTATACAAATAGTCCGTATAGGCTTATGCGTACACAGTTGACTTATTTATGTTGATGCATAAATAAACAGATAATTTTTTAGGTGATAGATTGCTGGTTAAGGAAAAAAAATACCGTTTTTATGCACTAATAATATTACTATTATTACCGCTATCACTGTTTGCTGAATCTATAGCGGTTGTTTACCCCAATATTAGAGAGCCTTATTTATCTGTATTTAAAGAGATTGTTAGCGGCATTAAATCATCTGTAAAAGACTTAAAAGTCCGTCGCATCAAAAAAGGAGCAACAGCAGAAGAGCTACAAGCATGGGTAGATAAAAAGAAAGTAAATACTGTTATTGCCCTAGGACAAAAAGGCCTTGAACAAGCAAGAGTATTAGAAGGTGGCAGACCCTTAGTTTTAGGTGCTATTTTGTTACCACCTAAAAACAGTGATGAAATAAATGCGGCTGGTATAGCTTTATCGCCTTCACCTGAAAAGCTGTTTTCTCAGCTTCGTCAATTTTCCAGTCAAGTCACCACTATAAATGTTATTTATAACGAAAATAATAATGGCTGGCTAATTAACTATGCACAGCAAGCTGCACGTGACCTAAATTTCACCTTGCGTGCTATGCCTGCCACAGGTTTGGCTGAAGCGGCTAATTTATATCGCGATTTACTCAATGAGCCTTTAGATAACACACAAGCAATATGGTTACTACAAGATAGGAAGACTGTTGACAGCAAAACCATTTTGCCCACTATTTTAAATAGCGCATGGGCAAAGAAATTTATCGTTTTTTCCAGCAACCCTGCTTATGTAAAACGAGGCATTTTATTTTCTTTATTTCCTGATAATAAAGCTATGGGGAGTAGTTTAGGGGCAATAGCGAATGAGCTACAACAAGAATCAGGGGTAAAGAGTCAATCTATTAGGCCGTTAACAGACTTGAAGATTGCGGTTAATTTACGTGCAGCTGAACATTTGGGCCTGGCATTTGATAAAAATGAAAAACGGAGTTTTGACTTAGTTTTTCCACCGCAGCGCTAATCCTATGATAAATATGATAAAAAATAATGTAAATAAACGAAATTTTTCTCGCTTCTTTTCTCTTAGAGAAACTAATTTCCGCCAACAAATAG
This sequence comes from Gammaproteobacteria bacterium, assembly GCA_020630145.1. Taxonomy (GTDB): domain Bacteria; phylum Pseudomonadota; class Gammaproteobacteria; order HTCC5015; family HTCC5015; genus JAHDBX01. Next base: position 2,480 of record JAHDBX010000260.1, read on the forward strand.
CGGTTAGTTTTACTGTTGGCATTATTACATTAGCCATTTTATCATCTATTGCCATTACAACATTAACCAGTCGTGCCTTATATTTGCGCTTATTAGAAGAAGGCGAACGTATTACTACAGGTTTGGCTGTGCAAAGTACATTGGCTATTCTATATGAAAGTCATGACAACGCAGCCGACGCGAGTCAAGCGGCTTTATCTTTTCCTGATATCACAGGTGTTTCCGTTAATACCAAAGACCACACTGTATTATTTGCATCAGAAAATATGCCTGCTGCTGTGGAAGCAGAACCATTACTACCAATGAAATTAAAGGTGGACTATGAAAATGAACACGCATGGGGATTTATAGCACCTATTTATAGTCACCAAGATGATGATGAATTATCACCTTTCTCAGATACCGAATCAGCAGCAGAAGTCATTGGTTATGTGCGCGTAGCAATGACAAAGGATACTCTGCATGCAACAACAAAGAATATTTTATGGGGTAATTTAAGTGTATCTGCAAGTTTAGCTGCTTTACTATTATTTATATTATTGTTTATAACGAAACGTTTAACGCGCCCACTGGCTGATCTAGCTAAAATTATGAGTTTGCCCGGTAAAGGTGAATATTATGTACGTGCTAATGTTGACGGGCCTAAAGATGTAGACAATATGCAGTATGCTTTTAATACCATGATTTATGTATTAGAAGGCAGAGAAGAGCTACTAAAACAAGTAAGAGATAAAGCATTAGAAGCAGCACGCTTAAAAGGCGAGTTTGCCGCGAATGTAACGCACGAGCTTCGAACACCAATGAATGGCGTACTGGGTATGCTAGAGCTGTTACATGAAACAGGTCTGTCAGATGT
>JAHDBX010000261.1 GCA_020630145.1 Gammaproteobacteria bacterium
GCCCTTTGATTCTGGTAATCGCCGACATACTTCTTTTGCCGCTGTATTTGTTTCACCAGAAATTGATGACAGTGTAGATATTGATATTAATCCTGCGGATTTACGTGTAGATGTATATCGTGCTAGCGGTGCAGGTGGTCAGCATGTGAATAAAACTGAATCAGCGGTGCGTATTACGCACAATCCATCAGGTATCGTTGTACAATCTCAAAACGATCGATCACAGCATAAAAATAAAGATACCTGCATGAAGATGTTACGCAGTAAGCTTTATGAATTAGAAATGCAAAAGCGTCGTGAAAAGTCGCAAGCCGTTGAGGAAACCAAGTCAGATATTGGTTGGGGCAGCCAAATACGCTCTTACGTATTAGATGCCTCACGTATTAAAGATTTACGTACCAGTGTTGAAACGGGTAATACTCAAGCTGTATTAGATGGTGATTTAGATCAATTTATAGAGGCCAGTTTAAAATCAGGTTTATAAAGCCCAATTTATAAAACTAGGTATATTAAGTAGCCCAACAAAATTAGAAAGTAAAGTATAGAGCAAACACATGACAGATCAAAAAGACGAAAATAAACTCATTGCTGAACGCCGTGGTAAATTAAACGATTGGCGTGAACAAGGTAAGGCTTTCCCGAATAAGTTTAAGCGTGAAGATTATGCGCAAGATTTACAAAATGAACTGGGTGAAAACGACAAAGAAGCTTTAGAATCTTTGGATAGGTATGCAAAAGTGGCCGGTCGTATTATGGCCAAGCGTGGTCCATTTTTAGTGTTGCAGGATATGACAGGCCGAATACAAGCTTATGTTGATAAAAAGCAGTTGCCCGAAGATGTAGCTGCTGGCATTAAGGCTTGGGATATAGGCGATATAGTGGCTTGTGAAGGCCCTGTGCACAAGTCAGGTAAAGGTGATCTATATGTTTATATTCAACATGCAGAATTGCTAACAAAATCATTAAGGCCATTACCGGAAAAGTATCATGGCTTAACTGATACTGAGCAGCGCTACCGCCAGCGTTACGTTGACTTAATTATGAATGACGACACGCGCAAGACCTTTCATTTGCGTACGGCGATTATTCAGTATTTGCGTGACTTCCTAATTAAACGTAATTTTGTTGAAGTTGAAACGCCCATGATGCATGTAATCCCCGGTGGTGCGACTGCAAGACCATTCGAAACCCATCATAATGCTTTAGATATGCCCTTGTTTATGCGTGTAGCGCCAGAGTTATATTTAAAGCGCTTAGTTGTGGGTGGCATAGAAAATGTATTTGAAATTAACCGTAATTTCCGTAACGAAGGTTTATCGACCCGTCATAACCCTGAGTTTACTATGGTGGAATTTTATCAAGCCTACGCGGATTACCATGATTTAATGGATTTAACCGAAGCCTTATTGCGTGGCATCTGTGAAGATATTATTGGTACAACCACCATTGACTATGGTGAAGATAAATACGATTTTGGTAAGCCTTTTGATCGTATGACGATTAAAGAATCTATTTTGCATTACAACCCTGAGTTAACAGAAGCGCAATTAGACGATGAAGCAGCTGCACGTAAAGTAGCTACGGATTTAGGTATTCCACTAAAAGATTCCTATGGTTTAGGCAAAGTCCAAATAGAAATATTTGAAAAAACGGTCGAAGAAAAACTAAAAAATCCAACCTTTATTACCGCTTACCCAGCAGAGGTATCGCCTTTAGCTCGTCGTAATGATGATGATCCCTTTGTAACGGATCGTTTTGAGTTTTTTGTAGGTGGTCGTGAGTTAGCCAATGGTTTCTCCGAGTTAAATGATGCAGAAGATCAGGCCGAGCGTTTCCAAGCACAAGTTGCTGAAAAAGATGCGGGTGATGATGAAGCTATGCACTTTGATGCGGATTATATTCGTGCACTTGAATATGGTTTGCCACCAACAGCAGGTGAGGGTATTGGTATCGACAGGTTGGTTATGTTATTTACCAATTCACATACCATACGCGATGTGATTCTATTTCCGCATATGCGTCCAGAATAGGGTGTATTTTAAAAGATATAAAAAAGCAGGCTTATGCCTGCTTTTTTGTTTTTAGCCAACGTATAAAAGCAATAAGCGCCCAAATACTCTCAGCAATTAAAAACGGGTAGGACTGGACTAAGTAGGCATATGTTGCCGCTAATAAACAGCCAATTGCAAATAGTAAAATAAAAGAGGAGTGACGTTTTTCTAAGGCATAGCTTATTATCATTAATATAATCGCAGCTAAACCAAATATTTCAATAGGGTTATTCAACTTCTATACCATTAGTTTGTACAGATTTTTTTATAACCTTAGGTATGCACGTCTCTAAGGACGTGCATAAACAACCGTTTGCTTGTGTTAAGGCTTTATCCATTGCTTGTAAGTCTTTAATTTTTTGTTTAATTTCTTGTTGTTTGTCTTGTATAAATTGCTGACGTAATTGTTGTTGTTGTTTTGGCTCACTGGAGAAATGCTCTAGCAAAACTTTAATTTCGGCGATAGTGAAGCCAACAGTTTGCGCTAGTTTAATAAACTGTAATCTCATCATGCTGTCTTGATTAAAATGACGGCAGCCAGATATACGGCTTTGGTTTTTAAGTAAGCCAATTTTTTCGTAATAACGAATAGTAGATGCGGGGATGTTGAGTTGTTTGGCTACATCCCCAATTTTAATTAACAAGTCGAACACCTCTTCCGTTTATATAGGTATATAAATAATATAGCACTAATACTTAGGCTTATAATGCTAATTATGCCTATACTGATACTCGGTTTGTAAGTAAAGCCCGCTAGGTTTAATGTGGTAACGCCAAACAAGGCGAGTACAAAGGGTGAGCAGCAGGCTATAAGCGCTAAGGAGCCTAATATAGCTGTGCTGACACTTATGTTGTTTGCAGACCAAGATCGACGCATGCTTTCCTTTTCTAATGAGTCGCTAAATTCATTAATTAGGTGTTGAGCTTCGCTTGGCCCTTGAATGGTTAATATAAAGCTATCATTTTTTTCTTGGAAAGACATGCTGATGTTTAGGAGTGTGCAGCACTTGCTTTCCATATCAATAAATTTTTCAATAGATGCTTTTACATTGGGGCCATTGTTAAAATGTACTTCTACACCGTCGTCTAATTGCTCTTTGCGCTTAAAAAAAGGGCTTAATGATTTTTCTAGCTCTGTTTTATATATATAGAAATCATAACTTTTTAATGAGCATTGCATACTGTCAGTCATAACTATTCTCCGTTTTTGTTGAATATGCTTATGCT
>JAHDBX010000262.1 GCA_020630145.1 Gammaproteobacteria bacterium
ATACTTGCTACCAGGATTTGTCTGCTGCTGACTAGAATTTCGGCTTAGGTAACTGCCAGGTAACACAGTAATATTCGTTTGTTTGAAAAGCGCTAGTGTGAAGCTTTCGTCGTTGAATTTTTCTGGTACGGGGTACCAAAGAAAGAAAGCGGCTTCCGGGCGTGATATCGACTGGTTTTGCTTGAGTATTGTCAATACAGCTTCGTATTTTTGGTCGTAAGCTTGTCGATTTGTTATTACGTGCGCTTCATCACTCCATGCTGCAACGCTTATTTCTTGTGTTAACAGAGGCATAGCGCTGCCATGGTATGTACGGTATTGTAAAAAGTGCTGTATCAGTTTTTTGTCGCCCGCAACAAAACCTGAACGTAAGCCGGGTAGGTTAGATCGTTTTGATAAGCTATTAAATACGATACAGTTTTTGTAAGTACTACGATTTATTTGTTCACAGAGCTCTAATATACCGAGTGGCGGCTTTGCCTGATTGGGATATATTTCTGAGTAACATTCATCAGAAGCGATAATAAAATTATGCTGATCAGATAACTCAATTAATTCTTGCAAGCACGTTGCCGACATAATTTTACCCGTTGGGTTGCCGGGTGAACAGGTATAGACTAAGCCTACTCGTTTCCATATGTCTTTGGGAATGCTTGACCAATTCGGTTCAAAATTGTTTGTGCTCTCGGTGTCATAGTAATACGGTTCTGCACCAGCCATTAAGGCTGCGCCTTCATAAATTTGATAAAAAGGGTTAGGCAAAAGCACGATTGCTGAGCTGTTATGATCAAGAACGCTTTGCGCTAATGCAAAGAGCGCCTCCCTTGAGCCGTTAACAGGTAAAACGCTATCGGTATCGATATTACATTTATATCGTGTGTTCACCCACTTTGTGAGCGTTTCTTTTAAAGCATTTGTACCTGAGGTAAGTGGATACTTGCTAAGCAGAGATAAACCGCTATTTAATATATCTTGTACAAAAGCAGGGGGCTTATGTTGAGGCTCTCCAATGCTTAAAGCAATATGTGCTTGCTCAGAATTACTGGTGTGTCCATTCTTTAGCTGGCGTAAACGTTCAAAAGGGTAAGGGTGCAAAAGGTTTTGCTGCTGGTTCATATTTTTTATTTATTTACTTGAGGTAGATTAAAGTATTTTAGGTATAACAACATCGACTTTTTTATTTCTGATATTGCTCACTTCTGTTTCTTCTTCTGAAGTCTCTCTATCATCAAGCCACTGTAAGGTATCGTAGTATTCTCTAATGTTTTGAACATATTTAACGGGCTCACGACCTCTGGCGTAACCATGCCTGGTTTGTGTGTACCATTTTTTTTGGCTGAGTAATGGGAGGCGTTCTCTTACATCAATCCATGTATCTGGGTTGCCCTTAGTCTTTTCTGTAATTTTTCTTGCATCTTCTAAGTGACCATAGCCAACATTGTAAGATGCTAAGGCCATCCATGTGCGATCGGGTTCTTGAATGTCAGCAGGTATTTTATCTAACATTTTATTGAAGTAACGTGCGCCACCTAAGATGCTTTCTGTTGAATCTAAACGGTTGGCTACATTGAGTTCTGCTGCTGTTCGTAAAGTCAGCATCATAATACCGCGTACACCGGTAGGAGAAGTCGCATCTGTCTCCCAATGAGATTCTTGGTACGCTATTGCAGCTAGAAGCCGCCAATCCAAATCATATAATTCGCCGGCTTTTTGAAAGGTGCTTTTAAATAGTTGGAGACGGTTATTAACATGCCTCAGAAATACGGTCATTTCTACTGAGCTATATTTATCAGTATGTCCATAATGTCGCTCAATAAGTTGGGTAAGCAAGCCTTCTTTTTTGTAATTTTCAAAAAAGAGTTCTGCTTCGCTCAATAAAGAATTGTCTTCGCCTAAGGGAAAGGCCCAGTTTAAAGATGTTTCTTCACCGAGGTTAAAGGCAATACGTAACTGTGTAAATAAACGCCTGTAATGTTGGAATTCATTTGAGTTTATTACAGCGGCGTCATATTCACCTGTGTCAACAAGGTTTAGTAGTTGGTCGTTATCAATATTTATGTCGATATTCCAGCTAATATCGGGGTAGGAGCGTTTAAGTGCCTCTAAGGCATCGATGTGCGCAGAATTGCTCGCAACAATAATTTTTTTTCCAATAAGGTCTTCAGGTTTGCGTATTCTTTTAACACCGGTAATGCGTTTGTAAATAATTTGTTGATGTATATTTTGATAGCCAGGCCCGGGTTTGGCGACTGCCAGCATTTGTTCTGTAAGATGTAAACCTGCCGCAGCTATATGGCCTTGGCCACCGTTCATCATAGGCAGTATGTCGTCAAAATTGTCAGCAATGAGTATTTTAAGTTCAACGCCGAGGTGTTTAGCAAAAGCACTGGCTAAGTCGTATTCAAAACCGGCTTTGCCATCTAGGTTTTCATAGTAGCTTGTTGATGAATTTCGCGTAATGATGCGTAGCTCACCGTCTTTTTGTATTTGCTGGAGTATGGAGTCGTTAGATTTGAACGCAATGAGGCCCAATACAATTAAAATAAGCGCAGTTATTATGATAGGCCATGTTTTAGTTGGCTCTGACATAATAGAATCAGCTTGTTTATTGGTATTGGCTTTATTTTTCATTTTTTCCTATATTTACCCTTAAGATTATACGGTATTTTCAAATATTCATTTAAGAAAAGCTAACTATGCTGTTAAAATTAAGACCTTATTTATAGTGGTTTGTTAAGGAAAAAATGTCTAAAGTTTCAGTTTTATTTGTCTGTATGGGAAATATATGCAGATCTCCGACCGCACATGGTATTTTTGAACACTTTGTAAACAATTCTCCCTTGTCGAAGCAGATTTTGGTTGATTCTGCAGGTACGCAGTCTCACCATAATGGTGAAAAGCCTGATAAGCGTTCTAGCGAGCTAGCTCAAGAAAAAGGCTATGATCTACGCTATATCCGCTCCCGCAAGGTAGTAAGCGAAGACTTTGAAAATTTTGATTACATTATAGCCATGGATAGCGATAATTTATCCGATTTACGTTATAAATGCCCCGAGGAACATTTGGGGAAATTACACTTGTTTTTGGAGCTGGGCGATGTTGCAGAGAGTAGAGGGCATGTTGATGTGCCTGATCCCTATTATGGCGGTATGAATGGGTTTAAGTATGTTTTAGACTTAGTAGAAGAAGGCTCGCAAAATATACTTGGGTTTATTCAAGCCAAACACTTCTAAGCACTATTTATTACAGCAATATAAAAGCCGGC
>JAHDBX010000263.1 GCA_020630145.1 Gammaproteobacteria bacterium
AAGTAAAGTTAAAAAAACACGATGTGCGCCCATTAGGTGTTGAAGGAGAGCGTGAGGCGCAATGGGTGCTGATTGATTACGGGGACATATTGGTACATATTATGACCCCAGAAATGCGTGATTTTTATAATTTAGAAAAATTATGGGAAGAACGCCCTGATAATGCTGACGTAAGCAGTGATTAAAACATAGCGTGAATATTTATATTATTGCTGTGGGAACAAAAATGCCAGCTTGGGTAACGCAAGGTTATACCGAGTATGCAAAAAGGTTGGGTGGAGACTGTAAGTTAGTTATGCGCGAAGTGGCTGCTGCTAAGCGTGATAAACAAACAACACAGTCTGCTGCACAGCTTGAACGCTTATTGGAAAAGGAGCGTGTAGCAATAGAAAAGGCACTGCCTAAAAATGTACATACGGTTGCTTTAGAAGTAAAAGGTAAAAGTTATACAACAGAAAAGCTAGCAAGCCGTTTAGATGCTTGGATGCATCAAGGGCAAGATGTTGCTTTATTAGTAGGTGGCCCAGAAGGTTTGCCAGAAGCAGTGAGTAAGTCAGCTAATGAATATTGGTCTTTATCTGCTCTAACCTTGCCTCATCCTTTAGTGAGAGTGATTTTAGCTGAGTCTTTGTATCGTGCGTGGTCATACAAAAATGGCCATCCTTATCATCGAGCTGACTAGTATTTTTATTATTATGTATATTCGTTGGTCAAAATGATTATTCTTGCATCTAAATCACCCCGAAGAGGTGAACTGTTAGCTCAAATTGGCGTCAACTTTATATGCAAAGTGAGTAATGTTGACGAAACGCCGCAGCCTAACGAGCCTGCTAAAGACTTGGTGTTGCGTTTAGCGACTGCAAAAGCGCAGGCTGTGTATAAACAACTTGATGAAGATGCATTGGTATTGGGTGCCGATACGGTTATTAGTATCGATGGAGATGTTTTAGGTAAGCCTAAAGACAAGCAGGACGCCCTTATTATGCTAAGGCGTTTGTCAGGTAGGTCACATCGTGTTATCACAGCCGTTGCATTGTTATATGCAAATAAAATAAAAAGTGTAGTGGTAGAAAGCGACGTTACTTTTACACACTTGAGCGAAGAAGATTTGAATGCATATAGTCAAACCGAGGAGCCTTATGATAAGGCCGGTGCTTATGCAATACAGGGTATGGCAGCTCAATATATTAGCCATTTAAGCGGAAGCTACTCTGCTGTAATGGGTTTGCCATTGTATGAGACAGCAACATTATTAAAGCAAGCAGGTATTAACCTGCTTGATAAAAAAGGATAAACATGAGTGTAGAAATACTGGTTAATGTAACACCTGAAGAAAGCCGTGTTGGTTTGCTTGAAAATGGTATGTTGCAAGAAGTCTGGATAGAGCGCACTAATCACTTAGGTATTGTTGGTAATATCTATATGGGCGAAGTAGTGCGGGTTATGCCAGGTATGGAAGCGGCTTTTATTGACATAGGTTTAGAGCGAGCAGCATTTCTGCATGTGGCAGATATGTATCAAAGCCGCATAGATGAAGAAGATGCTGATGACAGTACACATAAAAATACCGAATCACGCAAGAAGATTGATGAGCTTTTAAAAGAAGGTCAGAAAATACCGGTTCAAGTTGTAAAAGATCCTTTAGGTACCAAAGGCGCTAGGTTAACTACACAGTTATCTGTAGCAGCACGCTTTTTAGTGGCTTTGCCCTATAGTGAACATATTGGTATTTCAATTAAGATCGATCAAGAAGATGACCGCCAGCGACTAAAAGATATTATACAAAACATTATTGATGAGCATGAATTTAAGTCTGGTTATATTGTTCGTACGATAGGTTTGCAGGCAACAGAGCAACAGTTGTTAAAAGATGCTTTGTACCTAAAGCGTTTGTGGACTGTTGTAAATGAAAGGTTGCAGAGCGCAGAAAAAGGCCAAGTGCTTTATGAAGATTTACCATTACATGTACGTACCTTGCGAGATATTGTTGATGAACATATTGATAAAGTATCTATAGATTCAAAGCAAAGCTTTGATGATATGCAGGTTTTTGCAGGCAAATATATGCCGGATCAAATGTCCCTGCTTAATCATTATACGGCTGAAAGACCTATCTTTGATTTGCACAGCGTAGAAGATGAAATACAAAAAGCGATGCAAAGAAAAGTTATGCTCAAGTCAGGTGGTTATTTAATTGTTGATCAAACTGAAGCTATGACAACGGTTGATGTGAATACCGGTGGTTTTATTGGTAGCCGTAACTTAGAAGAAACTATTTATAAAACTAATTTGGAAGCTGCGCAATCTATAGCAAGGCAATTACGCTTGCGCAATTTAGGTGGCATTATCATTATTGACTTTATTGATATGGAAGTAGAAGAGCATAAACGTCAAGTAATGAGAGCCTTAGAGAAAAGCTTAGAAAAAGACCATGCTCGAACACAAATATCAGATGTTTCAGAATTGGGTCTGGTGCAGATGACGCGTAAGCGTACTCGTGAAAGTATTGAGCATATTCTTTGTGAAAGTTGTTCGGTTTGTAATGGCCGAGGTTTTGTTAAAACAGCTGAAACAACATGCTATGAAATATTTAGAGAGATCACGCGTGTAAGCCGTTTATATCAACCGACAAGTTTAATGGTTTTAGCATCGCAAAAGGTGATTGACCTGCTGCTTGATGAATTATCTAGCTCGTTAGCAGATTTAGAGGCCACTATAAAAAGGCCGATTAATTTACAAGTTGATACAATTTATAGCCAAGAACAATATGATGTGGTTATTGAATAAATGCCCGCAATAAATAAAATTTGCCGCTGGTGTGTGCGCAAGTTAATTGTGCTGGTGGCCTTGTCTATTATTTTTCTTGCTTTAGTGTTTAGTGTGGTGCGTTTGGCTTTGCCTTTGGTAAGTGACTGGAAAACTGAAATAGAAACAGTGGCTGGTGCCCAAATTGGACAGAATGTTGCAATAGAGAGTATAACGGTTAGTTGGCAAGATTATTATCCTCGTATGCATTTAGTTAACACTTCAGTTAGTGGCGAAGAAGGACAAATATTTTTTGCTGGCGAATTGATTTTTAGTATTAATATTGTTAAATCTTTATTAAGCCTTGACGTCAAGCTGCATAAAGTTACTATTGTTGATACATATTTTAATTTGCTGCGAAAAAAAAATAGTGATTGGTATTTAAATAAGCAAGCACTAAATGCTCAAAAAGCTGATGGAAAAGATATTGTTATTCCAGAAAAAATTCAAGGC
>JAHDBX010000264.1 GCA_020630145.1 Gammaproteobacteria bacterium
ATCATACCAAGACTCACCATATGCACGTTTCTTCCAAGCCCTGTTTGGAATTAAGCCACCTTTTTCACCGGCAATATCAACGCCTGTTTTTCGTCCCAAGCCAAAACCAGCCAAGATATCGTGAATTCTATCAATCCCCATCTTGTAACTCAGGTCATAAAAATAGACATCGCAGGACTGTACAATCGATGCATGCATATCAACAGAACCATGGCCACGTTTCTTCCAGTCACGGTATTTATGGTTCGTTCTATCATTATCTAGCTGGTACACGCCTTTACACACGTGTTTTTGATTGGCCATTATGATTTTGCGCTCTAAAGCGCCCAAACCAACAAAGGGCTTTAATATTGAGCCCGGCGGATAACGCCCTCGTACAACACGGTTAAATAACGGAATATCAATATCATCTCGCAAATCGGCATAGGCTTTATAGCTAATACCATTAACGAAAGGCTGCAAATTAAAGCTAGGCATACTCGCAAAAGCAAGTAACTCACCGGTATCAACGTCGGCCATAACTATAGCGCCCGTTTCCTCACCCAGCGCACTTTCTGCTACAGCCTGAATATCTTTATCAATGGTTAAATAAATATCCTGACCTGGCTGAGGCACTGTTTCCTCAAGCACACGCACAACCCGGCCTTCAGCATTTACTTCTACAGTTTGGTAACCAACCGTGCCGTGCAGCATCTGCTCATAGGCTTGTTCAATACCCACTTTACCTATGTGTGTGCTAGCACTGTAGTTCGCTTTGTCGAGAGGGTCAGCATCCAGTTTTTCTTGCTCAGCATTATTAATACGCCCCACATAACCAACAGCATGGGCCGCAAGCGACTTGTTGGGATAGAAGCGGCTTAAGTGCCCCACTACATCCACACCGGGAAAACGATGCTTATTTACTGCAAATTTAGCAACTTGCTCATCATTTAAATTAAACTTTAAGGGCACCGATTTAAAACGACTCTCTCGCCGGATAGCTCGCTGAAACCGCTGCAACTCATTATCTGTAAAGGCGAAAAACTCTCCTAGAGACTCAATCATTGCGTCCATATCTTTGACACGTGCGCGAACAAGTTCCAAGCGATAGCTTGGTCTATTTTCCGCTAATATATGTCCATTTCGGTCATATATTAAGCCTCGAGGCGGTGCTATAGCCTGTAAACGTACGCGGTTATTTTTAGACAATGCCTCAAAATGCTCATAAGCACTCAACTGCAAATATGCCAAACGGCCTAAGAGCACAAATAACACGAGTAAACACACTATAAAGGTAATAATCGCGCGAAAACGAAAAATTCGCTGATGATTATGGTGATCAGCTACATCCATCATGAAAAACTATACTTTAGTAACCCAAGCAGGTGAAAGCGCTATCTTAACATGAGGATAATACCTATTTACGTTATACTTGCCCTCAAAGTAATATCAAACAATTAAAGCACATGATAGAGAGAGAGAAATGAGAATAGTCTTATTAGGCGCACCCGGATCAGGCAAAGGAACGCAAGCAAAGTTTATTATGGACCAATTTGGTATACCGCAAATTTCAACCGGCGACCTATTACGCAACGCCGTGGCTGCGGGCACAGAATTAGGCAAAAAAGCGAAAGCAATCATGGAAGCGGGCGAATTAGTTTCAGACGAGTTGGTATTAGGCATTATACGTGACCGTTTGGCAGAGCCAGACACCAATAAAGGCTTCATTCTTGACGGCTTTCCACGCAATATCGCACAAGCCAAAGCACTCGACACGATGCTTGAAGAAGAAAATAAACCTTTACAGGCCGCCATACACTTCCAGGTTGATTTTGAATTAATCGTTAAGCGTATTACAGGCAGACGCAGTTGTAGCAAGTGCGGCGCTATTTACAATACGTTCTTCTCAGCACCCAAACAAGATGATGTCTGCGACAGCTGCGGCCATGAAGGTTTAACACACCGAGCTGATGATATTGAAGACACTGTGCGTAATAGACTGAATGTGTATGAAGAGCAAACTTCTCCGCTTATCGAGTTATACGACGGCAAAGGCATATTAAAAACCTTGTCTGGCGAAGGCCAAATTAATGAAATTACCGATAGAGTGACGCAAATAATTGAATCTATTTAAACATCCGTAAACACAGCAATAAAAGTCGTTTTTATATTTAAAACGATTCCACAAAAAGTATGTGTTTTCAGTTATGCAAGCTGCGCAAAATATCTTATTTTGCGCAAGCGAGCAAAGCAATTACCCGCCACCGAGCCATTCTAAATTTTACCAACTAGTCCGTACGAAAAATTTGTCTTAACCAGCAACTTTAGTAGGAATGAATTGTCCTATTTAGGTGCGTAAAAATGCCAAAACTCCCCATATTGGTACAGTTTTATTTATTTTTTTGCTTTTTGGTACAGTTTTAAAATTTTTTTTGCTTTTAGCATCAAAAACTATAAACAAGCGCCGCTATATTTCGTAGAATACGCGTATTAAAGTAGTAGGAAAAATTCTTAATTTTAAAAGCACTTTCTTACTGCATGACGACAAGCCAGTTTTACGCTTATATCACTCTGGTAAAAGCCTAAATTAGCTAGCACTTGATTTCTAACATACTAAAATTGTATTTCACACGGGTGAAAAAATGGCAGCAAATTTGCAAGACCAATCCATGATCGACTTATGGGCTAATTCTTACTTAGATGGTGGCAATGCCGCTTATCTTGAAGAAGTTTATGAACAGTACTTAGCCGACCCAGACAGCGTTGATGCTGAATGGAAAACACTATTTGCTCAACTTCCAAATACGGGCAATGTATCAAGAGACATCCCCCACAGTGAAATTCGTGAGCACTTCCGCGTCATTACCGGCCAAGCTGCTGCTGGTAACGCAGACAGTGGCAACTTGGAGCACGAACGCAAACAAGTACGTGTACTACAACTTATTCAAGCTTACCGTGCCCGCGGACACCAACATGCCAATATCAACCCGCTTGGCCGCAGTGGCGAACAAGCTGTTGTTGCAGATTTAACCTTAGAACATCACAAATTAAGTAGCGCGGATTTAAATACAGAATTTGCCAATGGTTCACTTTACGGCCCTGAAACAGCCACATTGAAAGATATCCTCGATATCCTAAAAGGCACCTACTGTGGATCTATAGCCTCAGAGTATTCACATATAGTCGAATCAGAAGAACGCGCATGGCTACAAAGCCGCATTGAAAGCATCCGTGCCACACCAAACTACGACCAAGAAACCAAAACAGAAATTCTAAAAA
>JAHDBX010000265.1 GCA_020630145.1 Gammaproteobacteria bacterium
GAAAGGTAAAGGCGATATAAGTTTAAAAAGCCTCGATATAAACGAGGCTTTTTGTAGTTGAAACTTATTTTATTTAACTCGCATACCCGGCTTAGCATCATCGTCGGGTGATAGTATATAAAGCTCATTCCCCCCGGGCCCGGCGGCCAACACCATACCTTCAGACATACCAAATTTCATTTTGCGTGGTGCTAAGTTAGCAACCATAACGGTATGGCGGCCTTCTAGGTCTTCTGGTTTGTAGGCTGATTTGATGCCAGCAAATACATTGCGTGTTTTACTGTCGCCTATGTCTAAAGTGAGTCTTAGTAATTTGTCTGCGCCTTCTACATGTTCGGCTTTTACGATAAGCGCGATGCGTAAATCAACTTTAGCAAAGTCATCGAATTTTATTTCGTCGCTAATAGGGTCGTCTGCTAATGGGCCGGTAACTTTATTTTCTGTTGCGGCTTCTATTGCTGCTTTATTGTCTTCCATCATGGTATCGATTTGTTCCTGTTCTAAGCGTGTGAGTAGTGGCTTAAATTTATTAATATTATGCGCACCTAAGTAGCTTGGGCTGCTTTGCCAGCTGAGTGTTTCATTTAAGAAGGCTTCAGCTTTTGTCGCAAGTTCGGGTAGCACAGGCTTTAGGTATGTCATGATGACGCGGAACATATTAATGCCGAGTGAGCAGATATCTAATACGGTTTGTGCATTAGCCGGGTCTTTTGCTAAGGCCCATGGTTCTTTCGCTGCGATATATTCATTGGCTGCATCGGCTAGCGCCATAATTTCACGCATGGCTTTAGCAAACTCACGCTCTTCGTAGTATTGTGCGATAACGCTATCGGCATCGAGAAATTTTTGCCAAAGTGCATCGTCTGCAATATTGCTGGATAGTTCGCCGCCGGCTTTAGCAACAAATTTTGCGGTACGGCTAGCGATATTGATTACTTTGCCAACCAGGTCGGCGTTTACTTTTTGAATAAAGTCTTCGAGGTTTAAGTCGAGGTCGCTAACGCTGTTGTTGAGTTTGCTGGCAAAGTAGTAACGCAAGTATTCGGGGTGAATATTATTTAAGTAGCTGCGTGCATTAATAAAGGTGCCGCGCGACTTGGACATTTTTTTACCGTTAACGGTTAAGAAACCGTGTACGTTAACCGCTGTGGGTGTGCGGAACTCGGCAGAGCTAAGCATAGCTGGCCAGAATAGCGCATGGAAGTTGACGATGTCTTTACCGATAAAATGGTATAGCTCAGTATCGTGTTCTTTGGCTTTGTCGGCTAGCCAGTAGTCTTCCCAGTTTTCGTTTGTGCGTGCGCATAGGTTTTTAAAGCTGGCGATGTAGCCTACGGGTGCGTCTAACCATACGTAGAAGTATTTGTCTTTTTCGCCAGGTATTTCAAAACCAAAGTAGGGTGCATCGCGGGAGATGTCCCATTCTTGTAGGCCGCTATCTAACCACTCGGCGAGTTTGTTGGCGATTTCGTCTTGCAGGTGGCCGGCACGTGTCCACTCTTTTAGAAAGGCGGTAAATTCGGGTAGCTTAAAAAAGAAGTGTTCGGACGCTTTTTCTATGGGCGTACTACCCGATACGACGGATACGGGGTTAATTAAGTCCATAGGTGCGTAGGTTGCGCCGCATACTTCGCAGTTGTCGCCATATTGGTCGGGGCTTTTGCACTTGGGGCAGTTGCCTTTTATATAGCGGTCGGCAAGGAATAGATTTTTTTCAGGGTCGAAGGCTTGTGTGATTTCACGGTTGGCAATATGACCGTTGGCTTTTAAGCGCTGATAGATCAGTTCTGATAATTCACGATTTTCTTCTGAATGTGTCGAATGAAAGTTGTCAAAATTAATCAGGAAGTCGGCAAAGTCTTGCTCGTGTTCGGCTTTTACATTGGCAATTTGTTCTTCGGCACTAATA
The DNA here is from genome assembly GCA_020630145.1 of Gammaproteobacteria bacterium. Classification (GTDB taxonomy): domain Bacteria; phylum Pseudomonadota; class Gammaproteobacteria; order HTCC5015; family HTCC5015; genus JAHDBX01. Next base: position 1,910 of record JAHDBX010000265.1, read on the forward strand.
CCGTTTTGCTCAGCTTTTAGCATAATGGCGGTGCCATGTGCATCGTCGGCACACACATAGGTACATTTGTGTCCGCGTAGTTGCTGGAAGCGCACCCATATATCGGTTTGTATATATTCCACCATATGGCCTAAATGGATAGAGCCGTTGGCATAAGGGAGGGCGCTGGTAACCAGAATTTTACGAGTTTTTGACATGGGCTTGTATTGTTTGAGATTGAGCACGGATTATAACGATTAATACTGTGCTTTTGTATGATTTACTGCGTGACTTTTTTTGTGAACCGCGTTTGGTTTTATTTTGTCCTTATGTTGTTTTGTTGATGAGGTCTCACTTTTGCACCTGCCGACTGTGAATTTAGTCACACCTGCTTGAGTGCTAATCACATAAATTAGCGCCATGTTTACAGAAAAAAGAATCGTGGAGAGAAAAGTGAAAAAGTTATTATTTATTACAGTGTGCGCACTGTTGTTAGGTGCTTGTGGTGGCGGTGGTGGTACATCGACGGGCAATTTTATGGGTATTAAAGGCTTGTCTTATAGCAGCCCTTCGCATTCGGGTGTGACGGATGCTAGTGGTAATTTTCAGTATAGTTCGGGTGAAACCATGACCTTTTCAATAGGGGGTATTACTTTAGGGTCTATTACGACTGATGGTGATGGCAATGTGAGTGATATGTTTGCTTATACTTTTCCAACGACTGAAAAGGCTTTACGTGTAGAGTTGAGCAATTATAACGATGTGACGGATTTTGACCGTATTATCAATATAGTCGAGTTTTTAATGCTGCTTGATAATGATAATGACCCCTATAATGGCATTGACTTGACAGGCTGGAATGAGAAACTGGCTAATGCAAAGCATAGTTTTAATGAACCTCTTTTTGGTCGTAAGAGCAGTAACTTGTATAACTTTTCTCGTCGCTATGGTTATTTAGCGAATACGTATATTGACCCCATGCAAACGATTAAGTTTTTTTACAATTTGCTAGGAATAGAGCTTGCTGCTGATGCGATTGTTTCATCGCAAACAGATGAGGGCAATGATGCGTCTATTGATTCATTATGGACTAGAACGTACGATGCTGAAGGGCGTTTAGCAACTAGTACCTATGATAATGATAATGATGGTAACAATGAAAGCACGAGTTCTTTTAAGTACGATGATAAAGATAATACGACTCTGTATCAATATGATAATGACGGTAATTCAGATGGCGTAACGGATAGTACTACAACCAATATATATACATATTTGGGTATTCAAGAGTTAACACGAGATAGGAAGCGTGATGATAACCCTGCTGATGCGGCTTTTGATGAGCATAAACTG
>JAHDBX010000266.1 GCA_020630145.1 Gammaproteobacteria bacterium
CAAACATCGCTGGCTTACCCGGAACATCGCGGTGGCCGACAATACGAATCCAGCCACGGTCTTGCAATGTTTTAGTAATTTTGCTGCTTACACTTACACCACGTATATCTTCAATTTCTGCACGAGTAGCCGGTTGGCGATAAGCAATAATAACGAGCGTCTCTAGGAATGCTCTTGAGTAACGCGGTGGTTTTTCTTCCCATAATTTCGCCACCCAATTTGCATAATCTTCTGGCACATAAATACGGTAACCATTGCCTACTTGCTTTAAACGAAAACCGCGCTCGGCATAATCATCGGTTAAATGCTTTAATGATTTACGAATTTCATCCTTGCTAGGTTGGTCCACATCATCAGTAAATAATGCATCTAATTCATTGACGGTAATGGGTCTGTCTGCAGCCATTAAGGCTGCTTCAATAGTATTATTAAGTTTCTTGGTTTCCATAATTCTAGATTTTATTGGTTTCTATTGAGTCTTATTCATCTACTGATGTTGGCATAGGTAAAACATCCGCATCATCAACTACTGCACCGGCAGGTTTAATATAAATAGCTGCAAAAGCTTCACTTTGTACCACATCAATCATTTGCTCTTTACACAGTTCTAACACAGATAAAAAGGTAACAACTACACCCATACGACCTTCAGAGACATCAAATAAGTGGGTAAAGCTAACAAACTTGTCTTCTTTTAAATTAGACAGTACTTCGCCCATACGCTCACGAACTGATAACAGCTCACGACTTATATTGTGGCTTGCGTTAATATCTACACGTTGTAACACATCTTTAAAAGCAATCAACAACGCTTGCAAAGTGACGTCGGGTAAAGGCAATGTGCGCTCAAATTCGGGTAACTCAGGGTTAGCTAAGTGTATATCTCGTTCTAAACGAGGTACCTCATCTAAATCTTCGGCGGCTTTCTTAAAACGTTCATACTCTTGTAAACGACGCACTAATTCTGCACGCGGATCATCTTCATCATCGCTTTCAACAGGCCGTGGCAATAACATACGTGATTTAATCTCTGCCAACATAGCTGCCATTAATAGGTATTCAGCCGCCAACTCTAAGCGCATATCTTTCATTAAGCCAATATAGTCCATGTATTGCTTAGTAATATCAGCAATAGGCACATCTAAGATATCAAGATTTTGCCTTTTAATCAGGTACAACAGCAAATCTAAAGGCCCTTCAAATGCTTCAAGAATAACCTCCAAAGCATCGGGCGGTATATACAGGTCTTGCGGCACTACAGTTAAAGGTTCACCCTGAATTAAGGCAAATGGCATTTCTGCCTGCGTACTGCTAGTGTCCTGCACAGGAGAGTCTGTATTTGTTTCGCTCATTTCAGTCATAGTTGTTGGCCTAACGCGCACTTAATCCCATTGCTTTGCGTACATCTTCCATTGTATCTCGAGCAACATCACGGGCTTTTTCACAACCCTCATTAATAATGGCTTCAACCTGAGCAATATCTTTTACATACTCTAAAGCTGCTTCTCTAATCGGTTGCAACTCTTTTTGCACAGCATCTATAACGGGCTGTTTACACTCGATACAACCAATTCCAGCCGTTGTGCAGCCCTCTACAACCCAGTTGCATACTTCATCATTGGAATAAACCTGATGCAAACCCCAAACTGGGCACTTTTCAGGTGTTCCGGGATCAGTACGCCTAACGCGTGCTGGATCTGTTGGCATGGTACGCAATTTCTTTTCTACGACATCAGGATCTTCGCGCAGGGCAATAGTATTACCGTAAGACTTAGACATTTTCTGTCCATCTAAACCCACCATTTTTGAGTTAGCCGTTAGCAACGCTTCTGGCTCTGGCAAAATAATTCGGCTACCGCCTTCAAGATAACCAAATAAACGCTCTTTATCACCAACGGTAATATTTTGTTGCTCACCTAGTAAAGCTTGAGCGACTTCTAAAGCTTCATCATCACCTTGTTCATTGTATTTACGACGCAGCTCTTGGTACATCTTGCTGGCTTTTTTGCCCATCTTTTTAATGGCTTTTTCAGCCCTTTCTTCGAAATCTGGCTCACGCCCATATAAATGATTAAACCGGCGTGCAACTTCTCTAGTGAGCTCAACATGCGCTACCTGATCTTCTCCAACGGGTACTTGGCCCGCTTTATATATCAAGATATCAGCACTTTGTAGTAGCGGATAACCTAGGAAACCATAGGTAGCTAGGTCTTTTTCCTTCAACTTTTCCTGCTGGTCTTTATAGGTAGGTACACGTTCTAACCACCCTAATGGCGTTATCATTGACAATAATGTATGTAATTCTGCATGCTCTGGCACACGCGATTGTACAAATATAGTCGCTGAACCAGGCGATATACCACAAGCTAACCAATCTATGATGAGATCCATCGTGTGATCAGCAATATTACGCGTATCATCATAATGGGTTGTTAATGCATGCCAATCAGCTGCAAAGAAAAAGCACTCATAGGTAGACTGCAAGGTAAGCCAATTCTTCAAAACCCCATGATAGTGGCCTAGATGTAATTGTCCTGTTGTACGCATGCCTGAAAGGACGCGATCGTTTCGAGATGGGATTGTACTCACAAATGTTCTTAATGTTGTTAGCCAAAGACTATTCTATCAAGAATCAATCGCCTCTTGATGGATTATTTCTTTTCCAAATTACGCTAATCGCTGGAAAATCAAGCCTAATAATCATTTACCCAATCTACTGAACCCTGCCCTTCCCTGAGCACATTGGGCACATCATTCGTCAAATCTACGACTGTAGTCGGTAAAGGTGGGCAATTTTGCTCAGCATCAATAATCAAATCCACTTGATGTTCAAGCAAGTCACGAATTTCATGTGGGTCACTTAAAACCAGCTCCTGATCAGGCAAAATAAGGCTTGTAGACATTAGTGGCTCCCCTAATTCATCCAATAAAGCCAAACATATCTGATGATTAGGCACACGAATACCTATAGTTTTGCGGTTATTTTGCTGCAAGCGCTTAGGCACTTCACGCGTAGCCTTTAATATAAAGGTGTATGACCCTGGAGTATGCGATTTTAATAGGCGATATTGCCAATTCTCCGTTTTGGCATAAGTAGCAATTTCAGATAAATCTCGGCACATTAATGTGAAATGGTGAGAACGTATCCTTTTTTTATCGTTATAACGAATACGTAAAATACGCTCAATAGCCTCTTTATCACCGGTATGGCAGCCTAGAGC
>JAHDBX010000267.1 GCA_020630145.1 Gammaproteobacteria bacterium
TTGATGTACAAGCTGAGCCATGTTGGTAATATAATCATCTGATGCAACAAAAGGTACATTCAACCAACAGTCTGCTGCAAGAATATTGCACAGCTCAACCATTTCTTCTACCGGTAAGCCTTGAGGGTTAGTGGTATATTCATAAAAGACGCGTTCAGGCACCTCATAAGCATTCGCCCAACCGTTTGCCGCATCCGTAATAGCCAACTTTATCCTAGGGTGTAACTCATCATAACTAAGATCAACTTCAAAACGGTTTTGATAACTTGACCAGGTCATTTGGCTCACCTTGCTACGCTCTGCCCAATCAATAGTAAAAGGCATTTCACCAACATAAACAGGTTGCTCTATAAGTGCGCTTTGACCAGGTTCTGGATCTTTACGACGCAATATGGCTTGAACAGGTTGAGAAAAACTGTTGGTTGCAAATAAGTCCATTGAACGCAAAGTACTAAAAGGCACAAGATTACGAATAAACTCAGGATTAAACTTTAATTCATCAGCATGATGGTTTTCAAAAGACATGTATTGATCAGCAGATGTACAGTCACTGGCAGCAGTTACAGCAACTAAAGCTGCATCACTACAAACGCCACCCCCACGGACTAAACGTATATTTTTTACTCGATCTTGAGCCGACATTGTTAAAGAGGCTTTAACATCAACCTCAATATGAAAATTAGGCAACGAGTCATTAATTGTAATAACCGTCCGTCCATTACCATCAGGAACTTGCGCTGCAATACCACTACCTGTAATGCGGATGTTTTCACTGCTACCAGAATATAAAAGTATATACTCAGAGCTTAACATTCTATTGTCTATAACTTCACCTGATTCATGTGCTACCACATAACTTTTCAACCACTTATCTTGGCTATCAATTGGATAGCCATCTTCATCAAATGTTGCGCCCGCAGAATTTACAGAACTATTAAAGTGACGAGCCTGCCGCATTAAATTAGTAAATGGCATTTCTTGCGACCAATCGCTTATACCACCAATATTAATGCCAACTGGCGACTTACCATTTGTACGGTTGTAATTAGAACTTTCTAATTGCTGCAAAGCATTTTCATAAACACTTGCACTGATAGCAGATGAAAATTGAAAAATGACTATAAACAACCCGAATTTAATACATTTCAACATTGCGTGAATCTCCATACATCGCATTAATTTATTACATAAATGTAATAAAGTAGTAAATATTATCTTGCGATTATTATTGAATATGACAATATAAAGATATGTAAGGATATTGCTTGATAGTAAAAATATATTGCTTAATTATTATGAATTATTGCTCGGCCATTTCTAATAATTTAAAAAAACAACCGTAAACTGCTTAGAATGCTTATAAAAATGGATGCTATGAAAGACCACTTTTTCAAAAAAAATGTATTTTATGTGCTAATTTTAGCATTTTTTATACAAATTCTCCGGCTTTACTATCATGAATGGGGCGAAGCATTTGTATCCTCATACTCACTTTCAGATGCAGAACTCTATTTACATTACGCATGGATGAAAGCATTTATTACACCTAATGGAGGAATATTAGGAGAAATAATACCCCCATCACCCTATGTATTAATACAAACATTAGCTTATAAAGCATTAGGCTTTTATTATTACACGCCATATATAAGCAATGCTTTCTTAATGTCAGTTTCTGCTGCTCTCATGTATCTTTTAGGAAAAAACCTATTTAATAAAAAAACGGGTTTTTTTTCAGCCATCATATTTATTTTTTGCGGGCCATTGTTATTTTATAGTGGCTTAACTATGAAAACTATTAGTGCTATTTTTTTCTTATGTGCATCTTTATATTTTTTAGAACGATCGTTAAAAACGAAGCAGCCTATATTCCTTTTGTTATTATCAACATCGCTAGCATTATTAATACTCGAGCGTAATAATTTTTTACTAGAAGCCCCATTAGTTTTGCTAATTGCCTTTATCAAGCCTGTAAGCAAAAGTTTAATAATTAAGCGACTTATCTGCTTAATTACACCAGGACTGTTGATAGTGTTTCTGTTCAATTCAATATTTAACCAAGCACATAGCACATCGCCTATAGGTGTTAACTTCTATATAGGCAACTCTATTAAATCTAGTGGGGCATATATTCGTTTAGCACCTGAAGTGCACGATGATTTGATTGGTTCACATCAAGACCCTATTCTTTTCGCTGAAAAAGCCTTAAATCAAGAACTTAGTAATGCAGAAGCAAATATTTATTGGCTTAAACGCACATTAGATGACATTACTAGCAACCCAGTACATTTCACAAAAATCACAGCACGAAAGGTATTAATGTTGTTGTCACGTGATGTACCTGGTTCACCTGAACAGTTTGCACTATGGCGATGGCAAGACCCCATACTTAGTCTTGCTATATTTGACCATGGACTCATACTTGCACTGGCTATTATTGGCGTATTCTTAGCTAAACGATCAGCAAGCCATGAATATATTAAGATATTTATGCTAATCCCGCTTATTTACTCCATAACCGTTGTTTTATTTTTTGTTATAGAACGTTACCGTTTTCCTGTGATGATTGCATTAATACCTTTTGCTGGCTTTACACTATCTACAGTATTGAATCATATATACAGCAAACTATCAGCCACAATAGTCCTTACAGCTATCGCACTATATGGCACTTCACTGTTATTAAACAATATAAACCCAATAGGCCCAGGTTGGTCAGCATATCCTACAAAAAAACGTGTAGAATTGCTTAATAAGGCAACACTAAACAAGTTTTCATATATATACAAACGAAAAGCCTTAGAAACAGACGAAGCCCGTTACTGGCGGCTTTTATCTCAAACCTACTCAAAACGTAGAATGCCAACAGACGCAAAAATATTTTTTGACAAAATTAAGGAAGAAACTGAGTAATGATGCTATCTATTTTTATACCCTGCTATAACGAAAAATTTACTATAGAAAAAATCATTCAAAAAATAAATGCTGTTTCATTACCTTGCAAAACAGAAATGATAATTGTTGACGATGGCTCCACTGATGGCACATTGGAAATTTTAAAAAGAATACAAAACCAATACCAATTCAAATTACTTACACACGATATTAATCAAGGCCGTGGCGTTGCATTAAGAACAGCTCTTGACCATTTAAATGGTGAATTCACCATTATTCAAGATGGGGACTTAGAATATGATCCAAACGACTACCCAGCAC
>JAHDBX010000268.1:0-2196 GCA_020630145.1 Gammaproteobacteria bacterium
TTTTGTTGATGTACAAAATATTTATTACACCACGCGTGATACCTTTGGTCGTTCATTTAACTATAGAAGCTTCTGGGAACAGGTGAGCAAACAAGGTGAAATTGTTGTAGCCAATGCCTACGCTATTCATCGTGGTAACGATAAACAAATGCAATTTCAAAGTGCATTAAAGCACATTGGCTTTAATGTTAAGCTAAAACCCTATATACAGCGTAGCGACGGTTCTGCGAAAGGTGATTGGGATGTAGGTATAGCGATTGATGTTATGGATATGGCTGCTGAAGTTGATCAAGTCATTTTATTGTCAGGGGATGGTGACTTTGACCGCTTACTAGAAAGAGTCCGAAGCAAATACGGCGTACAGACACAGGTATATGGTGTGCCTGCATTAACCGCAGACACCTTAATTGACTCTGCCGATATATTTTATCCAATCGATAAGGCTATGCTCATCACATAAAATGCGGCAAGCCTAAATCGTCATCGCATTTTCTTACGTTTATACACGACCTAATTTTTTATAAGCACGTTGCATTTCATCACTACCCTTAAGCTGCTCATACCATGCAAGTATTGCGGGGTATTCGTTCAAAGGTACGTCAGCTAAAACTGCATTTTCAAAATACGCGAATGCAACATAATCTGCGATCGTTAACGTATTACCAACAAAGAAACCTGACTGACTTAATTGCTGTTCAATACATGGCAACTGTTCCTGAATAAAACCGTATGCTTCATCTTGCACAGCGATATTAGGTTTACCAAAGCCATAGCGTTCTCTTGCTACTTTTTCAAATGAATAACTATTTAACCACCGCCCAAGATGGTTAGTAAAAAATGCTAACCACTGATCGATACGTGCTCGATCAAACGTATTATCATTTGGGTATAAACTAGAATTTTCAACATTTGCCAAATAAGTACAAATAGCATTTGACTCAAATAGCGAACCGCCATCATGTGTTAAAGTTGGTAGCTTACCTAATGGATGCCTTGCCATATGTTCTGTTTGCTTATGTTCTCCCTTTGATAAATCCATAACTATAAACTCATAATCCAGCCCCAGAGCTTCAGCAACAAAAATTGTTTTTGTGGTATTTGATGAAATGGGTAAACCGTGAATTTGGTACATAGATACTCCAGTTATAAATTTACTTAAATATGCCTTGCGTAATAATCATAATAATGAGCATAGCCACAATATAACCTTGCTCTATAACTATGGCAGCTACGCTTTTTTGCACAAACAAGCCTTGGCTTGTTGCTAAAAATATATACGTAATAACAATTAACAAAATAGTTAATAACGCACTACTAGTCGCAGTTAAACCAACAAGCCAGGCTAATAAAAATATCCCTATAGCTTGTGTAAACATTGCCATTGCTGGTGGCTTTGGCTTATCGCCCATTTCTATACCAACACCTGCCGCCCACTTTTTCCCAAACACCTTAGGGGCATACCATAACCAGCCCAGCAGAAAGGAAACAATAGCCCCGACTATAACGGCCAACCAATTAATGTTTTGTGTAATCTCATCCATTATATTCCCCCTTATAACAAGTAATTTTCTAAATTAACAATACAACCGTTCCAACCCATATTGTGTTTATCTGCACTTGCCTGTTCAACAAACCCAGTATGCATTAAAGTCAGCATGGTTTTATTTTCGTTGATCTTTTTTAACTCAATGGCTACTTTGGTTCTTTCTTCACTATGTTGCCAGCCCCAAGTAAAAACGAGACGCTGGTTGGGTATTATCTCTTCGTAAGTACCTGTAACAATATAGTCTTCATTTTCTTCAGGGTTATGCATATGAATTAAATAACTGCCACCTTCTTGCAAATCAATTTCTGCTCGAGGCACAGTCATGACTTTACCTGGAGCAAACCAGTGTTTAATTTTTTCTGCTTGTACCCATGCTTGAAAAACACGTTCAATCGGCGCGTTTATTTCTTTATTGATATGTAATTCTACTGCTTCAGCCATCACTACACCCCCCGTATATAATTTGTTTACTGTTCATGTTCAACAAATTGTTTGAGACTCTCTAATTGTTCATCCCAAAATTGTTGATAATGTTCTAACCACTGCCTCGCACCCTGCAAATTTTTAGGTTCTGCACGGCAAAAACGCTTACGCCCTTCTTTTCTTTTCACGATCAAATTCTCTATTTCTATGTTCTTTACATGCAGAAT
>JAHDBX010000268.1:2206-3212 GCA_020630145.1 Gammaproteobacteria bacterium
CACCTTTAAGTGCTTGGTCACGGCAGGCATACTCATGTCGTAGCGCGCGGTTAAATCAGAAACGGTTTGATCACTATCTTGTATAGACAATAAGATATGCCGGCGAGTTGTATCCGACAAGGCTTGAAAAATGCGGTCTAATTGTTGATCTTGTATTCTCATACCCATATTTAACCATTTGGTTAAATATAAAGTCAAGACCTAAATAAACAAAAACAGCATTAATTGCAACTTAGCGAAACACTATATAAAAAAGACTACGCGTACGAACAGCGCTATTTAACCTTCTAAAAGCGACCACTTTCAATAGCGCTACATGACAACCACGATTAATCAACAACCAAATTGCCATTGGCTAGCAAGCTATTAATAATATCTTGGTCTGTTAGTGTACCACCAGCGGTTAAATCGACACCTTGCAAAGTAATGTGCTGGTCAGACTCAAATACGCCACCGCCATCTGTATCAACGTTAATGATTGTGCCGCCACTACCATCATTCTGAAAGTTTAAGTAATCCGTTAACGAGCCCGTTTCCTCACCTTGCAATAAGTCCGATAGGTTCAAGATATCACCACCACTGCCCACTTCAAAGTCGGTAATGATATCGCTCGTTGGACTTGATACTGTGCCTTTATCCGCCCCACTCCAATGTATCCCTGTCTTCACCACCACTCAACACATCATCACCTTGGCCACCGTATAAGAAGTCTAGACCTTCACCGCCAAGCAAACTATCGTCACCTGCTCCACCATATAAAGTATCACTACCTTGCCCGCCTTCAAGCTGATCAGACCCTGCCCCGCCAAAAACGGTATCATCTCCGCCACCGCCTTTAGCAATATCATCTCCTGTGCCGCCATCGAGCATGTCATCACCTAAACCGCCATCTAAATAATCTGCATCGGCACCACCTAATAGTGAATCATCGCCTTCGCCACCTGCCAAGTTATCTAAACCCGCGCCGCCTAATAATGTATCAGCACCAGCTCCACCACTGATATTG
>JAHDBX010000269.1 GCA_020630145.1 Gammaproteobacteria bacterium
GGTTATTCATAAAACGCCCATTCCTGAACGCGGTTATCGTTACTGGAATATGCACATTACTGACAGCGTGCACACCTCTTATCAAGATGACTTATTAGTTAGCAAACTGCTCAGCAAGCGACATGAGCTAGATAAACAACCCTCTAACCATCACATTATTAAAGAGATAGTGGCCTTTTATTATTGCGAATATATTGTCTCAGGATTCAGCTGTACAGATTATCGCTGGGCAAATATCGCTTAAAACGTTTTCATACCGACCCTCCCTATTGGAAACCAGCCTTGTGCTGGTTTTTTTGTTTGCAAACACACTTAACAGTCGAAGAACAAACGTAAAATAAGTACAATAACAGCCCCTTTAGACCTTAACGCCAGAGTACTAAGCATGTCAGTTATCAAGCAAGATGATCTAATTAATAGCGTATTCGACGCACTACAATTTATTTCTTACTATCACCCAAAAGACTTTGTTGACGCCCTACATGGCGCTTACCTACGGGAAGAGTCTCCAGCAGCCAAAGATGCGATGGCACAAATACTCATCAACTCGCGTTTATGTGCTGAAGGCAAGCGTCCTATCTGCCAAGACACCGGCATTGTTACCGTATTTGTAAAAGTGGGTATGGACGTGCAATGGGATGCCGACATGCCACTAAAAGATATTATTAATGAAGGTGTACGTCGTGCTTACCTTCACCCAGACAATGTATTACGGGCATCCATACTTGATGACCCTGCTGGCGCAAGAAAAAACACGCGCGATAATACACCTGCTGTTATTCATATCGATATTGTTGAAGGCGACAAAGTTGAGGTCGATATAGCGGCCAAAGGTGGTGGCTCCGAAAACAAATCAAAACTCGTTATGCTAAACCCAAGTGACAGCATTGTTGACTGGGTATTAAAAACTGTTCCCACAATGGGTGCAGGCTGGTGCCCGCCTGGCATGCTTGGTATAGGTATAGGCGGCACGGCTGAAAAAGCAGCGGTACTGGCGAAAGAAGTATTAATGGAGTCCATTGATATTCATGAACTCCTTAAGCGCGGACCTAATAACCGCGTAGAAGAACTACGTTTAGAAATTTTTGAGAAAGTGAACCAGCTCGGTATTGGCGCACAGGGTCTTGGCGGTTTAACCACCGTATTGGATGTGAAAATTAAAGACCACCCAACCCATGCCGCATCACTGCCCGTCGCAATGATCCCTAACTGCGCTGCAACACGCCATGCGCACTTCGTGTTAGATGGCTCAGGGCCTGCTTTACAAACACCGCCGAGCTTATCTGACTGGCCTGAAATCACGTGGGAAGCAGGGCCTAGCTCTCGCCGCGTTAATTTAGATTCCGTAACTCCCGAAGAAGTAGCGAGCTGGCAACCCGGTGAAACTGTGCTGTTATCTGGCAAAATGTTAACGGGCCGCGATGCCGCACATAAACGTATACAACAATTATTAGAAAGCGGCGAAGGTTTGCCTGAAGGCGTAGACTTTACCAACCGTTTTATTTATTACGTCGGCCCAGTCGATGCCGTGCGTGACGAAGTCGTTGGTCCAGCAGGCCCAACCACTGCAACACGCATGGATAAATTCACAGAAATGATGCTCGACAAAACCGGCTTGCTTGGCATGATTGGTAAAGCTGAACGCGGCCCCATTGCCATTGAATCTATCAAAAAGCATAAGGCCGTTTACTTAATGGCCGTTGGCGGTGCAGCCTATCTTGTATCTAAAGCGATCACCGGTGCAAAAGTGGTAGCCTTTGAAGAGCTAGGCATGGAAGCCATTCATGAGTTTGAAGTTAAAGATATGCCAGTTACTGTTGCCGTTGACCACACGGGTGAATCAGTGCACCAAACAGGGCCTCGAAAATGGCAAAAAATTATAATTGATAAGCAAGCTTAAGCAAGGCCCTAAAGCAACGTAAAGTAAGTACGCCTGCATATTATGCAGGCGTACGATACACACAACACCAAAGCTTACTTAGTTGCCGGTTAAATCAGCCGCATCAGACAGAATATAACAAAAGGCATCTCGACTATTACTAGGGGCTGGATAACTACCACAATGCCCTGAAGTAGGCCAATCATGCAAGGCTAGATAAGCATTAGCAATACCTCGCGTAAAAATATTCGGGCAAAACTGCCCTGAATAGCCATTAATAGTTAAGTTAAAGTGAATATGCGGCACACGATCATCAGGGTGTGTATCGCCAATTACAGGTAAGCGAGCCAACAATTCACCCGCAAGCACCGGCTCCATAGGGTCTTTTAAAAGCTGGATTTGGCCACACCTTGCATTCACCGACTGCGTCTCTAAACTCAGTAAAAAATTCACGCTGTCACCCACAGCATCATCAAACGCAACGGATAAATTAACCTTCGGCAAATTGTTCCCATTACTAAGAATACGACCACAATCTACACTGCTTGTCGGCGTTGCTATCACCCCCATCGATGGATTTGCAGGTGGGTAGTTCAGCGTACCATCAACAGGCGAGAACACGTCGATATACGTGACATCAGCTACACCAGCTGGGCGTTCAAAATTAATATGCCCGCCTCGGTGCTCACATGAACCACTACCATTTGAGTAGAAAGGCGTTGTACTTAACACATGACTGGCATCATTAATAATAAATGATTGCGATGGATTCACACCCCAAGCATAGTTAGAAAGGTCTATAGAAAAGCTTGGTCGAACAAACAATATAAACACAATAGCAATGTAATACTTCATTTTAACTCCCTTTAATCAACCATCCAGTTGTCAGCTTAGGAAAGATACCTCAAGCCGTCAAGCCAAGGCCTTCCAATACCTTCATAGGCAGCTGAAACACAAGCTACACTTTGCTAATTTATGCAATAGGTTGCATATGCAACAAATTTAATTTAATATAGAAATATGCAATTTCATGCATATAGAATTAAACAAAGCAAACTTCGTAAGGAAAAGGAGAAAATATGCATAAGTCATACTTTTATATTTTTATTTGCATTGCAATAAGCACAATCAACACCTCTACTTCCTTCGCCCAAAACGAAGAAGCCAGCCCCTTTAAAAAAATTACGGGGGACGTTTACCGTTTTGAAAACAACATTTACTATGCCACCAATCACTCGTTAGTTGTTGTTAGCGACCAAGGCGTTGTTATCGTTGACCCACTTAATTCAACAAACGCAGCAAGGTTAAAATCACGCCTCAAAGATGTTACAG
>JAHDBX010000270.1 GCA_020630145.1 Gammaproteobacteria bacterium
TTACCGGATGCCGTTACTCTGCAAGATAATATCGACATGCTTGACCAGCAACAATTTCGTCTGAGTGGACGAGTAAGTGATATGGTTAACATCGCGGGTAAACGCGGCTCATTGCATGAGATTAATCAAGTGCTACTTGCCTGCAAAGGCGTTGTTGATGGTGCGGTATTTCTACCTGAAGCCGTGTCAGATAAACAGACGATTATAAGGTTGGCTGCTGTAGTTGTGTTAGAAGCGTCTATGAATATTGAAGACTTGCGAGAACACCTTTATAGGCATATAGATAGCGCCTTTGTGCCAAGGCCAATACGGTGTGTTGATGCTTTGCCTAGAGAGGCAAACGGAAAACTTCCCTATCGTCAGTTACTGGCTTTTTATGCAGGCTTGTCCGCAAAGTAAAATTCCTTATATTTGTAGAGCAATCGTACATATTTTCTACTTAAAAAAACCTAAAATGCTGGCCGCAGCACATAAGCTTGGTCTTTTGACGTGTTAAAATAAGCCTAGTAGTTATGTAATTAAAAGAAGTTTCAATGATGAAGTCTGTTGTAATCGTTGGCGCGGGGCCGGCAGGTTGCGCCTTAGCCTGTTTACTTGCGAAAAGAAATATTCAAACCACCGTGTTTGATGATGACAAGCGCCCTGACTTGTTGGTTGGCGAGTCATTAGTGCCAGCTGTTATTCCTTTTTTGCGCAGATTGGGTATAGAAGAAGATGTTGCGCGTATTTCTGAAAAGAAATTTGGTGCAGCTTTACGTCACCCTAATGGTCAGCGTGCAGATTTTACCTTTCGCCGCTTGGGCAAGAGTGTACCTAACTATTCCTATAATATTCCTCGTCCTGAGTTTGACCGTGTATTGCGTAATAAAGCGCTTGAGCTTGGTGTTAGCTTTGTCAATCAGCGTGCAACTTTAGAGCGGCAACATAATGCTGATTGTGACTTACGCTTATCGGATGTATCAATGCAGCAAGCTGGCTTACATGTGCAGCCTGATTTGTTGGTGGACGCAACAGGTCGACATCGCTTATTTAGCAAGTTACTCGACTTGCCTGTCTCCCATGGGGAGAGGGATGACATATCTTACTTTGCGCATTACGAATCCTTTGATGCAGATAATGTTGTAGATGGTCAGGTTGTATTATCTGTTTTAGATTGTGGTTGGGCTTGGCAAATACCGTTAAAAGATAAATTATCCGTTGGCGTTGTATTAAATAAAAATGTAGCGCGTAATTTTGGTAAAAATCCGCAAGAGCGCTTAGAAAATATTATTAATGCTGATGCAGTATTAAGTCAAAGTGGCCGTAATAGAAAACGAGTAAGTGATGTGATGGCTTACAGCAATTACCAGCTCGTTTCTCAGCAAGCATATGGAAAAGGCTGGGTGCTATTGGGTGACGCTTTTGGCTTTGTTGACCCTATGTTATCGCCTGGTGTTTTTATGGCTTTAGAATCAGCGGATTTATTAGACCGGCATATATTCGCCAAAAATGACATATCTGATACGGCTTTAGCTGCTTATGCTAAAGAGCATTACCAATGGCACCGAGATTGGGATACCTTAATAAAATATTTTTATGATGGCCGGTTGCTTAACTTGCATAAATCAGGTGAAGAAATGGTGAAGAATAGCTCGCGTTTTTCGCTGGGCCGCTTTATGAAATGGTACATAGGCCGAGTTTTGTCATCAATGGTTGCGGGTGTTTCAACACGTTCACAATATAAGTTAGCGGTGCTAAAGCACTGTTGTGAGTTCTTGTTAAAAGACGAAGATGTCAGTCAATATAAAATTAAGAGCAACTCAACTGGTGTTGAACTTGAGTCTAGTGACGGCAAGACTAAGCGCCCACTTGATCAGCAGTTTGTGTAAATAAAAAGACATTTATTAAAAACGCCTTTATTTGGAAAAGTTGTTGAACATGATTCGTATATTAAGTTTTATCCTTTTGGTTTTGCCTCAAACTATATCGGCAGAAGCGTTGCCTAAATGGGCTATTGGCTTTGGTGTGGGTGGTGTGCATCAGTCCTACTATACTGGTACTAAGCAAACTCGAAGTGTGCTTTTTCCTGTGCCCTTGTTGGTGTATAGAGGAGATACTTTAAAATCAGACGATGAAGGTATTCGTGCAGAGCTATTTAAAGACGACCGCTACAAGCTTGACTTTAGCTTTGATTTTAATTTAGCGGTTAAAAGTGAAGACATTGATTTACGTCAAGGTATGTCGGATATTAATAGCCTATTACAAATTGGCCCGTCGGTAGAAGTGACGTTTAAACGAACTAAGAAATACCATTTTAAATTAGATTTACCTGTGCGTGCAGTCTTTGAAATAGGTGGTGGTGAGATAGATGAGGCTGGCTATAATTTTTCACCGCGCTTAGCGTATACGCATTACTTTAAAGATAGGTTATGGCGGGCTAGTTTTTCTTTAGCACCGCAGTTTGGTACGCAGTCTTATCATAATGTTTACTATGGCGTTGAAGCTGATGAGGTTACGCCAAACCGACCAGCATATACGGCCGGTTCAGGTTATTCAGGCAGCCGTTTTCAGTTTGCTGTAACGTCTAAGAATAATAAACGTTTAATTGTCTTGTTTATGCGCTACGACAATATTGATGGGGCAGAATTTGAAGCTTCGCCATTGGTGGAAACAAAGGACAATGTAACGCTAGGGTTTATCTATAGTTATTACTTTTTGAAATCAAAGAATACGGTAAGGTCGCATTTTTAATTAGTGAAAGACTTACGCTTGTATACCCGATATTTATATATAAAGGCACTGCATAAAATAATAAATAAAGGGGTTATAAATTCTAACTTAATACCTAAAATAAAAAGCGTTGATAAGATGTCGGCGACTATAAGTAATAGTAGTAGACATAAAATAATGTTTTTATGTAGGTGTTTGCACGCTAATGCGCCCAAGGGTGCGCCAACCACCACAATAGGTATAGCGGCTAGCCAGTAGTTAACAACTTGACCGGTAAAAATATCGCCAGAAGCTAAGGTCATAATAAAACCAGCTAGTGCATTAATCGCCATAACAACCACAGATGTTGCTGTGGCAATTTTAAAGTCTATGTCCCAATAGAAAATCATTAGGGTAAAAATAATAAAGTCGATACCCGTACCGATAATGCCGCTCAATATGCCGCCAATAAAACTGGCTATAACAATAAGTGGTATAGATGTTGTCGGGT
>JAHDBX010000271.1 GCA_020630145.1 Gammaproteobacteria bacterium
CCGTCTGGTTTTTTTAAGGTTATTTGTTATAAGAAAAAAAATCCTAATGTCAATAATCCACTAGGGGTGCTCGCTTTTGCAGTATTCCAAGATGATATGGTTTTGCGTGACAAAAAAGGTGGGAAAACGATTAAAGCCGACAGAACGTATCAAGTTACCATAAGCGAAATACAAAACTGGACGGGGATAAAGTTTGATCATTCACTTTATATGCAAAACCCTTTGTTCTACCATAATCGTCCAAGCCGAAATGCTGAGTTTAATGTATCTTCATCGCCTGAACGTATCCCCGTTGGTTGCGTTTATGATGTTGTAAGTGAACATCATAATGTACGAAGTGAAATCACACATTTATCTAAACGCCATATCATTATTAATGCTGCCATGATTAATGCAATTGGCAATGAAAAAAAAGGTGAGTGGGTATCCTTATTAAATAGAAGTAACCGTAAAACTAATATAAAAAATTGGAAATTAATGGATGGGCAAGGTAGGGAGGCGATTCTTAATGGTAGTATAGATTCAGGTTTATCTATAAAGATTAAAGGCAAAGATAAAGGTAAAATAAAACTGGCAAACACGGGTGGCAGTTTGCTTTTATATGATGAACATGATTGTGTAATAGATCATGTTACTTGGTCTGAAGCTGAAGTAAACCGTATAGAAGAAGGTGTAGCATTTTTATTTGATAGCAGTAATTGATTAATATTCAAACATTAAGTTATGTTCCATTTATAGGAACTGTTTAGTATTTGAACAAATACTTTAATTTAACTTATACAAATAAGGCGCAAAATAATAATATCAATAAGATGTAAAAATTAACCGCTATTAGACGTTGCTTAATACCTTAAGCTTGACTATCTTATATATCAATATTTGCGTGTTAAATATGTTGTTTATTGTTTGACCAAACTACTCTAATAATACGCCAGTGTCTGTATGAAACGTAAACGTTTCGAAAAAGGAGTGTAATGGATTATGAGTATACAAGTCACAAAAAGACAAGAGATTCCATCTAAAACTGTTTCAGGTAATCAATCATTCGATGTAGCAGACTTGCTCGTTTCTTACTTAGAGCAACTTAATATAGAGTATGTTTTTGGCATTCCTGGTGGTGCCATTGAACCTCTGTATAATGCCTTAGCACGAAGCGAACGACGTGGTGGGCCACGTTCTATTGTTGCCAGACATGAAACAGGAGCAGCTTTTATGGCTGCGGGCTATGCGAGCAATAGCAATAAAATTGGCGTATGTTGTTCAACTACGGGTCCGGGTGCGACTAACCTTATTACCGGTATTGCATCCGCATATGAAAATAATATTCCACTGCTAGTTATCACTGCACAAACATCACGAGAAAGTTTTGGTAAAGGTGCATTTCAAGAGTCATCATGCACAGGGACTAATATAGTCGGTATGCTTGATTACTGTACACATTACAACACCCTTGTTTCACATGCCGACCAGTTTGAATATAAATTATATAGTGCGCTTACGCGTGCTCTACAAATGAAAGGGCCTGTTCATCTAAGTATACCGCTTGATATACATCGAGCAAAACTGCCTATAAAAAAACCCACATACAATGTGAGCAATATTCCAAACAACAACGCAGTAGTTGATACATCATCTATTTATATATTAGAACAAGAACTGTTAAAACAAGAAAAGCCCGTTTTTGTAATAGGTGAAGATTGCCAAGATGCGATATCTGACATATTAAACATTGCGGTTATTTTGCAAGCTGAGGTTGTTACGACTCCTCATGGCAAAGGTTTAATTAGTCCCTATCATCCACTATTTCGTGGAGTCATTGGTTTTGCTGGTCATGAAAGCGCAACAGAAACCCTAAGCAATAAAGATATAAGTTCAGTTATTGCAGTGGGTACAGTATTAAGTGAATGGGCTAATAATGGTTGGGATTCACAAGTATTACTTAATAAAAAATTAGTTCATGTAGAGCAAAATGAAAAACATTTTTTGTATTCACCTATGGCAAAGCTTCATTTACAAGGTAGTATTTCATATATCTTCAATAAACTACTAGCATCAATACTAAAGCGAAAAACATCTGAAAAAATTAATGAAAGTACTGCTCCTGTTGAACCAGTCAAAGATCAATCAGGTAAGCTACAGTTTCAATTTTTGATGCATGAACAAGAAAAGTGTTTTGACAATTCAACACCGATTAAACCTCAACGTTTAATGCAAGAGCTACCCTGCATATTCCCTCAAAATACTATTTATTTAGTCGATACAGGCAATAGTATGTCGTGGGGTATACATTACTTGCACCCTTATGATCGACGTATACGGGGACATAGAGACTCAAAGGCAGGTTTGTTTCAATCTAACCTGGAATTTAGTTCTATGGGCTGGGCAATAGGTGCTTCAATAGGTACAGCATTAGCTCGACCAAAACAAGCCGTAGTATGTATTACAGGCGACGGTAGCTTTTTAATGAGTGGTCAAGAAATAACAGTTGCAGTACAGCAACAGCTCACCGTAATATTTTTAGTGTTAAATGATGCTGCTTTAGGCATGGTGAAACATGGTCAGCAACTAGCTAAAGCAGAACAAATAGGCTTTAAGTTACCGACTGTTAATTATGCGAGTATGGCAAATGCTATGGGTATTAATGCTCACAATATACACTCGCCTCGTGATTTATTAAATCTCAATATAGATGCTATTTGCAAACATAAGGGCCCAACACTTCTGGATGTTCGTATAGATGCAGAAGAAATTCCTCCTATGGGCATGCGTATAAAATCATTAAGTATGCCAACTCAAATAAACTAAAGGTTAGGGAATAAGCATGGCAAGAATAGTAACGACAGGATCTTATTTACCCAAAAATATAATAAAGAACGACTTTTTTGATAAGCCGATTAACCCTGAAGAACTTGCGGTTATTGAAAAATATATGACTGGCATGAGTCAAAGGCGTCATGCCGACAAAAGTGAAACAGGTTTATATATGGCAATTAAAGCTGCTGAACAAGCTGTTGAGCGGAGTGCTTATCAGGTAAATGATATACATATGATTATTGGTAACATAACACCCAATCAGCACTTGTTGCCAGAAGATTTAAATATAGTGGCAGCAGAGTTAGGGTGTGAAAACACAACTGTGTTGCCTATTAATACAGCTTGCTCGAGTTTTTTAACGAGTTTGAA
>JAHDBX010000272.1 GCA_020630145.1 Gammaproteobacteria bacterium
ATAGTTATATATTTACAAGTTAATGGATGTAAGGGTGCCAGTAAATGTCTTTAATACGATTTAGTACATTCCCAATAATTTTTTTCCCATTACTTTTTGCTGCAATATTAAGCGGGGGTGATTGGGGTTATTATTATTTTTTTGGTTTTATTGTATGTTATTTGGTATGTGATAATTTTTTGCCAGACATGAAAGCTGATGTAAGTAAGAAACATGCATGGTTATATGAAGTATTCCTGCTATTACATATACCACTGTCAGTGTGGGCATTACTGTTACTTTATGGTCAATTAGCGCCTGGCAATATTTTTCTTAATGATATATCAAGATTTACAATTAACTTTTTGCCCTTTATTTCTGAGAAGACACAATTGCAGGGGACCTATGACTGGTTGGCATGTATCTTAGCGTGTGGATTTGTTTGGGGGCATAATACAGCTGTAGCACATGAACTTATGCATAGAAATGAACGTTTTTTACATGAGGCTTCAAGGCTGTTGTTTGGCATTTGTGGGGATGCTCAAGTTGTTATATCACATATTCATAGTCATCATATAAAAGTATCTACTTTAGACGACCCAACGTCAGCAAGGCGAGGTGAATCTATTTATCAATTTTTTATTAGAGCCATTACTGGGCAGTATAAAGATTCATTGGCCTTTGAGAATAAACGTTTAAATAAGCAGTCTGCAGTACGTAAAGTATTGACTAATCAAGTAGTGAATGGCGTATTGATATCTTTGGTAATGCTTTTTTTGTCTTATCTGATGGCAGGAATAAAGGCAGTTTTGTTAACCATGGTTTTGATGTTTATTGCTAAATGGTTATTAGAATCTATTAATTATGTACAGCATTATGGCTTGGTAAGAGTGCCAGGGAAGAGTGTTGAAGCAAGGCATAGTTGGGAAACACGAAAACAAGGTTCTACAACATGGTTGTATAACGCATCAAGGCATGGTGGTCACCACGTTAATGGTTCTTTACCTTTTTGGCATCTAAAAGGGGCTGATGATGCACCAATATTAAAGCATGGTTATATGTTAGCGATTATCACTGCGATGTTACCTCCTCTTTGGTTTCGTTATATCTCACCTTATATTCAGCACTGGGACGCTAACTTGTCAAGTGAGCAAGAGCAAGCGTTATTAGCCAAATATTTAAATGAAAACCAGCAAGTTCTTGATCCAGCATAAATGGAAAGAATAAAAATACCATCTCGTAAATACAGAAGAAAATAGGAAAAGCTAATATGCTCGGAATGACAACTTTGTTAACAACCAAATACCCATGGAGAGTATTGTTTACTTTGCTCCTGTTGTTAGTAGTGCTTGCTAAGGGACTTACAAATTTAACATTTAGTAATGATTATAGGGACTATTTTAGCGATGAAAATCCGCAACTGCTAGAGTGGGAAAAGTTACAAAAAGTATTTACTAAGACAGATAATGTATTTGTTTCTGTAAGTGCTAAGCAAAATGATGTATTTACAAAACAGCATTTACAAGCAATTTATGCGTTAACAGAAGAAAGTTGGTTGGTTCCCTATACTAACAGAGTTGACTCTATTACAAATTATCAACATGTTAAGCCTGTTGGCGATGATGATATTGAAGTCACAGCTTTAGTTGAAGACCCTGATGTGTTAAGCGCACAAGACTTACGCGAAATTAAAGAACTTGCGATTAATCATCCGCAACTAGTACATAGGTTGATTAACAGTCAGGGCACTACAACGGCTGTTAATATTGAAGTGCAATTGCCGGACGATGCTAAAGAGCAAATCGTTGAAGTAAGTGAGTATGCCTACAAATTAAAAGAAAAATTTTCTGAGAGCTACCCGGACTTACAGTTTCATCTTACCGGTAGCGTGCCATATAACCATGCTATGACAGAGGCAACAAAAGGTGACATGAAGTCTTTGCTGCCAGCTATGTATTTATTAATACTGGCTTTGTTTGCTTTATTGACACGTAGCTTATTTGCAACTATTGCTGTTTGGATCTTAATGATCTTTTCATTAGTATCCATGATGGGTGTATCAGGCTGGTTTGGTATTGTATTAATGGCTCCGTCGATGAGTGCGCCTACTATAGTGACTACATTAGCTGTAGCTAACGCTGTGCATTTGATTATGAGTTTCTTTAGATATTATAAAGGTGGTGTAACAAAAGTTGAGGCGATTGAGAAGACTCTACAAACAAATTGGTCGCCGATTCTTATTACGAATATCACAACTGCAATTGGTTTTTTAACGATGAACCTCAGTGATGTACCACCATACCGTGATTTAGGTAATATGGTAGCTTTAGGCTTAATGATTGTCTTATTTTTTACCTTATTGCTTTTGCCAACATTGCTACGATTGTTGCCTGTTAAGCCTAAAAAAGAAGCCTTAACAAAGAAATCAATGTTCACCCGTTTTGGACATGTCGTTGTCAATAATCACAGACTGGTTGCAGGTCTGTTTATTGCGGTGGCAATAGGTGCATCATTTGGTATAACAAAGCTAGAGTTAAATGACCGTTTTATAGAGTGGATGGATACACGTTATGAATTCCGTAATGACAGTGATTTT
Source organism: Gammaproteobacteria bacterium (assembly GCA_020630145.1). Lineage (GTDB taxonomy): Bacteria > Pseudomonadota > Gammaproteobacteria > HTCC5015 > HTCC5015 > JAHDBX01. The sequence goes on from JAHDBX010000272.1 coordinate 2,576, forward strand.
GTTAATGAAAACCTGACAGGTTTATACCGTTTAGATTGGGGTATTGAAGCTGAAACAGAAGGCGGTATAACATCTCCTGATTATTTAACACGGCTAAGTAATTTAACCGATTGGGCGCGTAAACAAACAGGCGTTGTACATGTGCATAGTATGTCGGATATCTTTAAAGAACTAAATCAGAAGTTTCATGGTAATGCACCTGAATACTATCGCATCCCTGATACCAAAGAGTTGGCAGCACAGTTACTCCTTATATATGAGCTGTCACTTCCTATGGGGCTTGATTTAAATAATATGATAGATGTATCTAAGTCGTCGACTCATTTTGTGATTAGAACAGCAAATTTATCAACGGTTGAGCTGTTAGGCTTAGAAAGAGATACGAAGGAATGGTTGAAGGCTAATGGTACGCCATCAATGGTGTCGGAAGCGGCTAGCACAAGTATTTTATTTGCAAATATTTCTAAGCGTAATATCCGTTCTTTATTAACCGGTACGGTTTTGGCGCTAGCACTAATATCACTTATATTAATTTTCCCTATGCGTAGTATCAAGTTTGGCTTGCTTAGTTTAGTGCCTAACT
>JAHDBX010000273.1 GCA_020630145.1 Gammaproteobacteria bacterium
CGTATCACCCTGCACCAACTCCATAGCAGAACGGCGTGAAATAATTTTCTCCGCGCCCCAAGCTTGTTTATCAAAATTTTCTAATGGTTGAGAAATTTCGCCACTAATAGCAGGGTCATAAATGGTTTGAGTTGTTTGCCATTGATCCGGGTCAACAACAATATGGTCAACCAAGTTTCCAGAAACGTGTACGTCATGTGGACGTAAACTGCCATTTTTAACAACTCGTTTAACTTGCGCAATAACAATACCACCATTATTACGCACAGCTAAAGCTTGATCCAAGCCACCAAGTAATGCACCTTCGTGCTCATAAGTCAGATTGCCACGCTCATCAGCAGTCGTGGCTCGTATAATGGCAACATTAGGAATAAGTGCGGGGAAATATAGCCAGTCTTGTCCATCAAAATGTTCTCTGCGCACAACTGGCTTGGCCATTGCTAAGTCATTCATAGCGCAACCCTGTTGATCAGGATCAACAAACGTACCGACACCAACTTGTGTTAATACGCCCGGGCGCTTTGCCGCCGCATCACGGTGCATATCAAACAAAATACCACTTGGCACATTATAAGCTTCAACTTTGTTATCAACGATCATATGCCAAATTGCGGGCATTGGCAGTGAGGATGGGCCACTTGGGTAAGAACCGGCTAACACGCGTGACAAAAGCCCCGGCTTAGCAATATGATCAATACCTTTAATACCGTACATATCACCCGCTGCAATAGGGTTTATACTGGTTAGGTTCTTAGGTTTCCCCTCACTATCATAACGTTCACCAATAGCTGCTAAGACTTTGTCCGGACAACCTAAACCACTAGATGAACTAACCGTAACTATATCGTTATCTTGTATTAATTCAGCCGCTTGTATTGCAGTAATAACTTTATTCATTATCACCACCTATACCAACGGACTTTCAATAATGACTGACGAACCGGTCTGACAAGCTTCTGAAACTGCTAATGCTGCAGCAAGCGACGTTACACCGTCTTCTGCTGTACAAGATGGCATGCCTTCGCCTCGCATTGCTGCACAAAATGCGGCAACACCGTAAACATAAAGGTCTTCATGTTCAATTTTAATTTCTTTTTCGCCTGCTTCATTTCTAAGTATCACTTCGCCTACAGGCTGTTGTGACATTACATTGCGCCCGATCAAAGAGCCTGCGTCACCATGAATTTCAATGCCTGTACCTGCATGCTTAACCGTAAAAGCATCATGCAGCTGTACCAACATGCCATTATCAAAACGTAATACCGCCATAACGCCATCTTCAAGACCTTGGCTAGCTAAGTCAGCGTTATGCCCCATAGCTATTGCTTCAACGGGTTCAGCACCCAAAATAAAACGCAGCACATCAACATCATGCACCGTAATATCCAAAATAACGCCGCCACCTGCTTTAGGCTTATTAAGTCGCCAACCCTGCAAATTAGGTGGTAAATATACCGCGTGAAATACGCGTGCAAACAATGGCTTACCAATTTCTCCGGCTTGCACAAGTTCTTTTATCTTTCTATGTGTTGCAGCGTTTCGTAAATGATGGTTCGTTGCCATAACAACACCCGCATCTTTGCAAGACGTAAGCATTGCTTTGGCATCATCTAAATTTAGTGCAAGTGGTTTCTCACATAAGATATGTTTACCAGCAGCTGCTGCAGCCATAACCTGCTCGTAATGCAGCTCATTAGTTGTACTTATATATACAGCCTGTATTTTTGGATTGGACAAAAGGTCACTAACTGAGCTATATGCATGCTTTACATTATGTTCTTGCGCATATTTATCCGCCCTGTCTTGACTGCTACTCATTACTGCTAATACATCATGTCCGCTCTGAGACCGAATAGCATTAATCATATGCTGACTTGCAATGGTACTTGCGCCAATAAGGCCCCAACATGTGATTTCTTGTTCAATACTCATACTTTAGGCATACTCCAGCTACATTTATGAATTTGTTTACCGTGACATTCTGAAAAACTGTATTACAATGCCCCCATTGTCAGGCATCGTTACATCTGCTTTATTCAGAAAGGCTTACTACTACGTAAAATTTATTTGATAGCTTGAAATTCAGAATGTGGCTTTTCAACAGACTTACTCCGTCAAGCTATTGAATACACAATAAAATAAAATATGACTGAAATATACTGAAATAGAACTGAAGCCATACTGAAGATTAACTAAAGTTTTTCCGGAACAAACTGAAACGAACTAAAATGTTTAAATAACAATTATTCAGATATAGAAAATGTATATTCTGATAAAAATGAGAATTCAGACCCCATGAAAGAGAAAGTATTGACACCCTATAAGCTAATAATTTTTGCGTGGTATATATATGCGTGGCTATAAGGATGACATTGAAAACATTCCACCTAACTGGCAAAACATCGCCAAACTCATACCCTACTTAACAGAATTTAAAGGCCGCTTAACTGTTGCTATTATTTGTTTGATTTTTGCTAAAGGCAGCACAGTGTTGCTACCTGTTGCATTAAAGTATATCGTTGATGCTATCGATAGCAGTCAAAATGCTTTTGTTGTTGTACCTATTGCCCTACTACTTGCTTACGGCTCACTACGTTTTGCTGGTGTTTTATTTAGCGAACTACGCGACTCTATATTTGGCCGCATAACTGAACGAACAATGCGGCGTGTTGGTTTAACCGTATTTAATCATTTACATAAGTTAGACTTAGACTTTCATTTATCAAGGCGTACAGGCGGCTTATCACGAGATATAGAACGTGGTGTAAGCGGCATTAGCTTTGTAATGCGTTTTATGATTTTCAATATAGTACCTACCTTATTTGAAATATTATTAGTTGCTATTATTTTAGCCAGCGCATTCAAAGCAAGCTTTGCAATAATCACACTGGCATCTGTAACTTTATATATTACATACTCTATCGTGGTGACAGAATGGCGTAATAAATATGTAAGACAGGCTAACAAAGCCGACAGCCAAAGTAATACTCGTGCAATTGATAGCTTATTAAATTACGAAACCGTTAAGTATTTTAATAATGAAAAATATGAAGCGGATAACTACGATAGAAATTTAGCCGAGTGGGAAACCGCGCGTATGAAAAATCGACTATCACTAGCAGGTTTAAACATAGGTCAATCTC
>JAHDBX010000274.1 GCA_020630145.1 Gammaproteobacteria bacterium
GTATGATCAAGATGGCTATTTTTATGCCTATACAGATGATGGTGTGAATATTGTACACCCCAAACAACCTTACCGAATAGGGAGGAATTGGATTGATCTACAAGATAGCAAGGGTAAGTATATTATTCGTGACTTAATTAGTGTGTCGAAAAGTGGTGGTGGCTTTGTATCTTACTTGTGGGAAAAGCCATCTCTTGGAGAGGTCGGTGAAAAATTAGGTTATGCTGAAAAAATTGATCCTTGGGGTTGGATGTTTGGTACAGGGGTATATATTGATGATTTGCGTAGTGAGGTGTTAGAGCTCGAAGAGGCATCTTCACAACAAATAAAAAATAACTCCATAGTAATTTTTATCATGAGCCTAATTTCCTTGGCCTTAGTGTTTTTAATTGGCATGTTTTTACAAATATCAGAACGTAAGTTTGCAGATGCTCGTTTAAAAGAGTTAACGCAAAGAGTTTTTTCGACTCAAGAAGAAGAACGACGGCGAGTGTCAAGAGAGTTGCATGATGGAATTAGTCAGTCTTTGGTTGCGGTTAAATATGCATTGGAAACAGCAGAGTATAAAATATCGAATAATGAACCTACAGATGGTTTGATTGCAAAAAGTGCAAAGCACCTTGAAGATACGCTTAATGAAGTTAGATGTATTTCGCGCAATTTACATCCAAGTATCCTTGATGATTTAGGCTTAGGAGCTGCAATAGAGGCCTTGGCAAAAACGTTTACGCAGCGAACTAAAATAGAAACAGAGGTTAATCGAGTTCAGGTTAGAAACTTATTGCCAGCTGCTGCGAAAGCTGCTTTGTACCGGGTAATACAGGAAGCTTTAATGAATGTTGAGCGTCATTCCTATGCAAGCAAGGTTGTTATTGATGTTTCAATAGAAAGAGCATGGTTTGTATTGTCGGTTACAGATAATGGCCGCGGTTTTGATATTGATCAATTGAAAAAGAGTAAGGCACCTAATATTGGTATTGGTTTGCGTAATATGTCTGAAAGGTTAAGGCACTTTAAAGGCAAATTTGATATTGTGTCTTCAGGTAAAGGTACGTCTATTATTGTTCGTGTGCCGAAGTCGATAATGAAATATCAAGGTAGTGTATAAAATGAGTGCGATACGTTTATTGATAGTTGATGATCACCCACTGGTCGTTGATGGTCTGTCATCGCGTCTGTCAAGTTGTGATGATATTGATGTGGTTGGGGTGGCTGAAAATGGCGAAGAAGCAATTGAAAAAACGGATGAATTAAAGCCAGATGTTGTGCTGATGGATATTAATATGCCTATTATGAATGGTATTGATGCAGCTGAAATTTTTAATGAAAAATATAAGCATGTAAAAGTACTCATACTCAGTATGCATGATGATAAAGAATATGTGACGAATGCTTTGCGCTCAGGCGCCAAGGGTTATATTTTAAAAACAGTATCATCTGAAGAAATGATTAATGCTGTGCGTTCAGTGTTTAATGGTGGTATCTATTATAGCCCTGCGGTATCAGAAATTTTGCTAAGCAAAGATACCGACGAAAATGAAATACTAACATCAAGAGAGCAAACGGTCATTAGCTTGGTAGCAAAGGGTTTAAGCAGTAAAAAGATAGCTAGTCAATTAGACATTAGTGTGAGAACTGTTGAAACGCATCGCCGTAATGTCAATAAGAAGCTGAATATTTCAAGTACATCGGCTTTGGTAAGATATGCTATTGAGCATGGCCTTGGAGGGGATTGACTGCTATATTATCTCCGAGCCTTGTGTTTTCTCGGTCTATGTATTTATACGTAGTGTCAATACCGAGTCAACGCTATAGACTTGACGCTTAAAACACAATAAATTAGCACTACGTTAGTAAATAATGTTTTTTTTGGAGGAGTAATAATGAAGAACTTAATTAAGTCAGCTTTATGTATTTTTGCTATGAGCTTTGCAGTAAATACAGTGGCAGCTGAATATACCCTAAAACTTGCACATACATGGCCTAAGGGTTTTCCTATTTTTGGTACATCTGTGGATGACTATGCAAAATTAGTAAGTGAAATGTCAGGTGGTAAAATTGAAATCAAAGTTGATAGTCGTAATAAACATAAATCAGCATTCGGTATTTTTGACTTTGTAAAATCAGGTCAATATGATATTGGCCAATCAGCATCATATTATTATGGTGGCAAAGACCCTGATACTTTGTTTTTTACAACGATGCCTTTTGGTATGACAGCTGAAGAGCAATATGCTTGGTTCTATCACGGTGGTGGTTTGGAGTTAGCAAACGAAGTATACGGCAAACACGGTATAGAAGTTATGTTGGCTGGTAATACTGGTGTGCAAATGGGTGGTTGGTTCCGTAAAGAAATTAAGTCAGTCGCCGATTTGAAAGGCCTCAAAATGCGTATACCAGGCTTTGGTGGTAAAGTGATGGCGGGTGTTGGTGCAACTCCAACTAACTTGCCAGCGGGTGAACTTTACCAAGCCTTAGAGCGTGGCACAATTGATGCGCTTGAGTGGGTTGGTCCTTCATTAGATTTACGTATGGGTTTCCATAAAGTAGCACCTTACTACTACACAGGTTGGCACGAGCCAGCAACTGAGTTGATGTATTTCTTTAATGAGAAGAAAATGGCATCACTACCTAAATGGGTTTCATCAGTATTGAAAAATGCGGCTAAGTTAACAGCTTATAATATGACCGTTTTGTCTAATCATGAAAGTGGTAAAAACTGGTCTACTATGTTGTCTGAATACCCGAATATTAAGGTTAAAGAGTTTCCGCAATCCGTTTTAACAGCGCTTAAAAAATCAAATGCTGATTTAATAGCAAAAGAATATGCGCGTAGTCCAATGGCGAAGAAAATTATTGATTCGCAAGCTGACTATTTAAAACGTGCTCGTGCTTACACTGAAATATCATTGCAGTCCTACTTAAATACTGTTGCTAACTAAGCAGCTTCTATTGAGGCGAAGGCTTTGAGTTCTTCGCCTCTCTTTCTCCTAGTGTTTGGACTATTTTTATGCTTTTAAAAACAGAACATGCAATTAATAAGTTAATAGATTATGTTGGTTATCTTGCCGCATTTCTATTGATTCTGTTAGTTCTTATTATTACCTATAATGTTATGGGTAGATACTTGTTTCCATGGTTG
>JAHDBX010000275.1 GCA_020630145.1 Gammaproteobacteria bacterium
AAACGGTGGATTAAAGGCTTACAAGATCCAATTGTATCTATACAAGCATTAAACGATGGTTCTGATATAGATACGAGTCATATTGATTACCGTTTTAGCTCTTATCAATCATTAGAGTCTGAAATAGTTCGTGATCGTGCTGTTAAATTGTTACGCATACCTGCATCAATTAAGTCTGTTTATGAAAATAATGTATTGTTTTTGTCAGGTGAAATTAGCGATAGTGATGCGCAGGATTTAGCTTGGTATAACGGTATAACGGCAAGCAATATTTATTTGGCTGGTGTAGATAGGATTGATCTTAACGATATAAAGCTTGAACGAACGCTAGGCAGCTTTTTAAGTGACAATCAGCAACTTATAAGTGATATTAATAAAACGGTATTTTATTTTAACCGTGCTGATGAACTGCAAGTAGGAGAGGAGAGCAAGTTCGTACCTTTGCTTGTACACCTTGAAAAATTGAAAGCACTTATATCGAATACACAGTGGCGTTATAGTATTAATATTACAGGTCATTCCGATGTGTCAGGCGACCCTGAACGTAATCGTATTGTACGTTTGGCTAGGGCTAATTATGTAAAAAGTAATATTCTCAACAAAGGTGCTTTTAACCTTGAGTCTAAAGCTTCTACAGGTGAGTCATTTCGCGCGAGCCACATTGATTACAAAAGCAGAAAAGTGACGCTGCAAGTTATTATTCAGTAGTTAACCTAATGAATGTTATTAATAAAAAAATATGTATTATTGGCGACTTTGCGGTGGGAAAAACTTCGCTGGTCAGTCGATTTGTTAAGAATGTTTACGATGAAAAATACCTCACCACAGTTGGTGTTAAGATTGATACGAAAGAAATTAAGATCAATGATGAAGAGGTATTGAAACTAGTGGTTTGGGATTTGGCAGGTGAAGGGCGGTTTAATAATGTTCGCCTTAACTATCTAAAGGGTGCAGCGGGTTACATATTGGTTGCCGATGGAACACGCCCAGATACCTTGGAAACCGCACTTAATTTGAAAAAGGATATTGATCAAGCCTACGGCGAATTACCTTTTGTTGGTTTAGTTAATAAAGTTGATGAAACAGTATTGTGGGATGTGCCTGATAGTTCCTTTGACGGGCTGTTGGCAAGAGGTTGGAATTTTTTTAAGACCAGTGCAAAAACAGGTGAAAATGTTAACGAAGCCTTTGAAAGTTTATCTGCAACACTCTTATCAGAAAAATAATGTCGTCGAATCAACATATCCCCTGGCCTCAAGATGCTGATCAACATTTGTTGAGTATTGTTAAAGTAGGCTTGGAGCCGCTTTGTTTGCATATTAATGAGAGGTTTCTTATCGAAAGCTACTGGGGCAACCCTGATAGCTTTAATTTTCATGATTTGCAACTTGGTCAGTCAGCAAATCAATTAGATTTTTTGGTTGGCTTTGAGTTTATTGAGGAGCCTGTAACTTTACGTTTTGTACAAGTTTCGCCGCAGCATGTAGCGCATGTTTATATTTATAAAAACCAAAAAAGTTTATATGTAACCTTGTTTGATGTTACTGATGAGCATGATTACATTCAACCTATTCAACAGGGTGGCAATGAAGCTCAGTTGAAAAATTTTTATGACCAGCAGCTTATTGCAAAGCTTGAACGTACTCAAGATGAGTTAAATAGAAAAAAGGCAGAAGTTGAAGAAATCAGTCAGCTTAAAAGTCACTTTATCGCGTCTATGTCACATGAGTTTCGTACGCCAATAACCTCTATTCTTGGCTATACCGATATATTACAAAAAGAACTGTCGGCAACATCATTGCCAACAAGTTCGGTCGGTATTATTAAGCGAAATGCCTACTTCCTATTAAATATGGTCAACAATATTTTAGATGAAGCCCGGCTTGATTCTGGAAGTATTGAAACGAGTGTATCTGATATTAGTACAAAAGAAATATTGGTATTACTGGAAAGTATGTTTTTTTCATTGGCTGAGAAAAAAGGTCTGACATTTAGTACGACAGTTGATGAAAATGTGCCTGAATATTTTGTTGCTGATGAGTTGCGTGTACAGCAGATATTAATTAACTTAATCGGTAATGCCATTAAGTTTACTGACCAAGGCCAGGTTAGCCTACAGCTAAGTTACGCTGACGATTTTGTATCTTTTCGTGTGTCTGACACCGGTGCAGGTATTTCTGTTGATGACCAGCAAAAAATATTTCAGCCATTCCAACGCTTAGATAGTCAAGAGCAAGGAGCAGGTTTAGGTTTATCTATTACGCAACGTTTATTGGAAGTGATGGGTGGTAACTTGCAGCTTGATTCCGAGCTTAATAAAGGTTCTATATTTACACTATCTTTACCTGTTCAAACGGTTGATTCAATTGAGCATGAACATATTACTTTTGCTAAGAAACAAGTCCTTGTTGTTGAAGATAATAAAGACATAAGTGATTTGTTAACGATATTTTTAGTCGAAATGGGTATAGATGTCATGCTTATTTCGGATGGGGCTAAAGCCTATGATGCCATAATGACGGCTAAACCTGACTTAGTTATTATGGATATGAACCTACCAAATAAGAATGGTTTAGATATTACTCAAGATCTGCGTGCGGCAGGCTATAAGCAGCCTATAGTTGCTTTTAGTGCGGCGGGCATACATGCAAGCAAGCAAGAAGCCTTAGTTGCAGGTTGCGATGACTATATGGATAAGACCGGTATTAATACAACACGTTTACGCAAAGTGCTTATGCGTTATCTGCCTTTTGTATCCGCCGCGCGTGCAGAGTTTCCATCTAAGTTGGATAGTTTAAAGGCAAAGTATAAAGCTTCCTTGCCACAAAAGTTAATGGTGATTAAGTCAACTTGGAAGAGTTGTGAAACGAACCAGTTTGATGTAGTCGCGTGTAAAATGCTCTATACATTGACACATAACTTGGCGGGTTCGGCGGGTTCTTATGAATTTGATGAGATAAGCCATTGTGCAAAAGCAGTGAATGTTTGCATTGATAAGGACTATTCGGTTAACGATGTTAATGTCTTACAGTCAGCAATGGCACAATTAGTCACGGCTTTGGGTAAGTATGAATAATATCGTAATTTTTAGTCGAGCATAAAAAAGCCCTGCATTGACAGGGCTTTTTATTGATA
>JAHDBX010000276.1 GCA_020630145.1 Gammaproteobacteria bacterium
TGGAAAACCGTATCAGCTTCAAAAATAAATTTGAACAAGTCATCAACCTTAACAACCAATATAAAAACAGTTATGGCCTGATTGTTATTAATATCATCAATTTCAGAAACATCAATTATAGCCATGGATTGCAAACAGGTGATTTAATTCTTAAGACTGTTGGAAAAACCTTGCTTGACCATATTGCTCACTCAGAAATTATAGCGCGAACAGGCAATGATGAATTTGCCATTATCATTAGCGATGCTGATAAAAAAAAGCTAGATGCGCTCTGCCTTAAAATATCTCGCATTGTTAATAAGAACTTTAAAGTCTCAGGGCAACGCTTGCCTCTAAAATCTAGAATTGGCGCCACGCTATTTAACCCTAATGAATACACCAGCGATGATTATTACAACCAAGCTGCAGATGCTAGCAGAGCAGCTAGCAAGCAACAGTTACCTTACGAACTGTATACAGTAGACAAGTCCGCCTACAACTCTAGACGTATTGAAATAAGCCAAGCGCTTGCCAAATTTACTCCGGAAAACGACTTAGGCTTATACATCCGTTACCAACCTAAAATTAGCTTATCCACCGGCGAAATCGCTGGGCTTGAAGCTTTAACACGTATAAAGCACCCTGAATTAGGACGTATTAGACCCGATGAATTCATTACTATTGCTGAAGAAGAAAACTATATATCAAAGCTAACTGACTACATTTTAGAGAAATGTATTGAACAAGTCAGTGAATGGCATAAAGATGGCCATGCTGTACCTACAGCCGTTAATGTTTCCCCAAAAGATTTGTTAGACATAGAATTCCCAAACCGCCTACACGGCTTACTTAGAAAATATGAGTTACCTGCACACCTTATAGAGCTGGAGGTCACTGAAAATGTTGTTATTGAGGACTCCCGTGTAACCAATATCGTTCTAAATCGTATTAGTAAACTGGGTGTCAGCTTAGCTATCGATGATTTTGGTGTCGGCTATTCTGGCTTCAATAACTTACGTTCATTACCATTTAACACACTAAAGATTGATAAGAGCTTTGTGTTAGGTATGCTAAACAATGAAGAAGATGAAATCATTGTAACAACAACTATTCAAGTAGCACACAAACTCGGTATGAAAGTTGTAGCGGAGGGTATTGACAATATTGAAGTCGCTTTTGCTTTAACAGAGCGTTATTGTGATATTGGTCAGGGCTATTTATACAACCGTCCCGTTAGTGCCGAAATTATTGAAAACGACTATTTCCGTAACAAAACCTTTTCAACATAAAAAAAGGGTCTATAAAGACCCTTTTTTATCAACACATAAAACTTGATTACTCAGCAATTTCTGGCGCTGGCGCTTCTTCTTTTTCGATCAATGCTTTCATACTTAAACGCACACGACCTTGCTTGTCTATCTCAAGACATTTAACTTGAACCTTATCACCTTCTGAAAGCTTGTCAGAGACATTCTCAACACGCTCATGCGCAATTTGCGAAACATGAACCAAGCCATCTTTGCCAGGCAATACATTAACGAATGCACCGAAATCCATAATCTTGCTAACCGTACCATCGTAAACTTTGCCTACTTCAATATCAGCAGTAATTTCTTCGATGCGAGCTTTAGCATCTGCCGCGGCTTCACCGTTAGTTGCCGCAATGGTAATTTCACCATCATCAGTAATATCAATAGTTGCACCCGTTTCTTCAGTTAAAGCACGGATAACTGCGCCGCCTTTACCGATTACGTCACGAATCTTGTCCGGATGAATTTTCATTTTACTAAAGCGTGGTGCGAATGATGAAACTTCTTCACGACCCGAGCTAATCACTTCATTCATTTGGCCCAAGATATTTAGACGTGCTTCTTTAGCTTGATCTAAAGCAGCCTGCATAATGTCTTTAGTGATGCCGTCGATTTTAATGTCCATTTGCAAAGCAGTAATACCTTCTTCACTACCCGCTACCTTAAAGTCCATATCACCTAAGTGATCTTCATCACCTAAGATATCAGTCAATACAGCAAAGCCTTCGTCATCTTTGATCAAACCCATTGCAATACCGGCAACTGGTGCTTTAATAGGCACACCTGCATCCATTAGCGATAAGCTTGTACCACAAACTGATGCCATTGAACTAGAACCATTTGACTCAGTAATTTCTGATACAACACGAATGGTGTATGGGAAGTCATCTTGTGATGGCATAACGCCTAACACACCGCGTTTTGCTAAACGACCATGACCAATCTCACGACGCTTAGGTGAGCCAACAAAGCCGGTTTCACCGACACAGAATGGAGGGAAGTTGTAATGCAACATAAAGGCATCTTTTTTCTCACCTTCTAGTGCATCAATAATCTGCGCATCACGCTGCGTACCGAGTGTTGTCACAACAATAGCTTGTGTTTCACCACGAGTAAATAACGATGAACCGTGTGTTCTCGGCAATACACCCACTTTAATATTTAATGGGCGAACGGTTCTTGTGTCACGACCATCAATACGTTTTTCACCGGCGATGATGCGGCTACGAACTGTCTTCTTCTCTAAAGATGCAAAAGCACCTTTAACATCGTCTGCTGACCACTTTGCATCGTCTTCATCTGATGCTAATGCTTCAACAACTTTATCTTTTGCTACGCCAACGGCTTCTTGACGATCCATTTTTTCAGCAATTTGGTAAGCAGCAACTAAGTCTGCTTCAGATGCATCTTTAACAGCAGCTGTTAATTCAGTATCTTCTGCTGGCGCCTCCCAATCCCAAGACGGCTTGCCCGCTTTAGCAGCAAACTCTTTAATTGCCTCAACAGCAACTTGTAGTTGCTCATGACCATACATTACAGCACCTAGCATGACGTCTTCAGACAATATCTCAGCTTCAGACTCAACCATTAGTACGGCTTTCTCAGTACCTGCAACGACTAAATCCAAGGCTGATTCTTCTAGTTCGCTATAACTAGGGTTTAATAGATATTCACCATCTTTATAACCCACACGTACTGCACCAACAGGGCCTTGGAAAGGCGCGCCCGTTAATGCCAACGCAGCAGATGCACCTAATATTGCAGGAATATCTGGGTCTACTTCAGGGTTCATA
>JAHDBX010000277.1 GCA_020630145.1 Gammaproteobacteria bacterium
CAGCACACATAATCAAGGCTGTTGTTAAGTTATCTGCTATCGGAGAAATAAAGAAGGCCAAAACGCCCGTTAAACAGAAGATAGTACGGAAGCTAAAACGCTTATTGACTAACCAGCTGCGCATAAAATCAAAAGCACGACGCTCTTCTAATGCAGCGATATATGTCATTGCAACTAATAGGAATAATAATAACTCAGCATATTCTAATAAATTATGGCGAATAGCATGCTCAACCAGCTCACTTTTACCCATTTGCGAATAAGCAATAGCAATAATAAACCAGATAATACCGGCTGCTAGCAAAACAGGTTTAGACTTGGCTAAATGCAGGTATTCTTCGCCTATCACCAAAGCATAAGCGATGACAAAAATGACCACACAAATGTAGCCGGTTGCAGACAGAGTAAAGTCTATTGGGCCAGAGGCAGCAGCCATAGCAACAGACGGAACTAGAACGAATAAAAAGCTTATTACAAGCTTTAAAGCAGAATTAAGAGACATAGGGTTAGGACTTCTAGTAAAAGGGATAAACGAAAATTAGTAAGTGTGCCCTCATATGAGGCAAAAGCGGCGCGATTATAGCATAAACTTAAATAATCGAAAGCACCTAAAACAAGAAAAAAATTACCCAAAACACTCAAGAAATCGGTCTAAATAAGAATTTTTTTACTTAAAATTATAGATTTACGCCCTTTCAATACAAGTAGTACAAAATAATAGCAACGACTCTTTTCAAACATCACCTTCGATTAAAACTTAATATTTGTTAACCTAAAAAAACATTGCTTCTGGTATTATCGCTGCCACTATTAATTGGAGGGAAGTATTATGCCTAGTACAGTTCGTAACTCGATCATCTTTATCATTATCGTTATCTTATTGCTTTTTCTTGCCCGTAGCTGCAAAGACGATAGCAACCCAGTGACTAACCTAAGCAATGAGGTTATGGAGAAAACCAGCGAAATAGCGCAAAAAACAACTGAAATAGCTGAAAAAACAGGTAATGCTATTGTAGAAGGTACTGATAGCGCTCTAGCTAAGTTAGGTAGTTTTTTCTCAGTAACGCTGCCTAATAATACAACATTGTCTATCCCTGAGTTTGGCATCGAAAATAAGCTTCTAGGCTTTATTAAAGGTGATAAACCTATTGATAAGAACACATGGTTTGAGTTTGACCGCATTAACTTCATGACAGGTAGCACATCACTATCAACTGAGTCTGAGGAGCAAATCTCAAACATTGCCGCAATTTTACAAGCTTACGAAAACACATCAATTAAAATTGGTGGCTATACCGACAATACTGGCAGTGAAGCAGTCAATATGCGCCTATCACAAGCGCGTGCTGACTCTGTTAAACGTGCTTTGGTATCACAAGGCATTAGCGGCGACCGCCTAACTACCGAAGGTTATGGCCCCGCTCACCCAGTTGCGTCAAACGATACTGAAGAAGGCCGCGCGCAGAACCGTCGTATAGCCGTACGCCTAACGGCAAAATAAGTAACAACGGCAAATACAAAAAAGCGCGTTTATAACGCGCTTTTTTATGCCTGTAGCTTTAATAGCATCACAATGGCATCTTCTCGACCATCATAAGACTGATAATAGTTTTGCCGCAAACCAATTTGCATAAAGCCTAAAGAGTAATAAAGCTTAAGCGCAATCTCGTTAGATGGCCGCACTTCTAAAATAATATCTTTACTACCATGTCTTTCCGCTTCATCTAATAAAAAATGCATAAAATCACGGCCATAACCCCGCCCTTGAAATGCCGGAGCTATACTTATATTCAGAATATGTGACTCTTCAGCCGCGGCAGTCATAATCGCATACGCTATAAATTCGCCTTGTGCGTTCTCCATAACACGGCACAAATACCCCACTTTAATACAGTCTAAAAAGATCTGCTTACTCCATGGGAAATCATAATTGCTTACTTCAGCAGCCATAACATCATCGATATCAGCCAATAACATATCTCGAAAATGCACAGCAGTATCTAGAACAGCAACCATATAACTACCCTAATTGAGTACTTGCTTTAAGCGCTTAAGGTCTTCCCAAGCTTTACGCTTATCAGTTGGTTTTTTAAGCAAATGTGCAGGAGAAAAAGTAACAACCAGTTTTGTCGGGCTGTTGGGCAGATCATGAACGTGACCACTTAAATTTGCTATGGTTTTTTGCTCACCCAGCAGCACTTGTGCCACTAACGGGTCCATAACCAAAATGGCTTTCGGCTGTATAGCTTCAATATGTGCAAGGATGTATTCGCGACATTGTTGTAGTTCTTCATCTTGCGGGTCACGCTGAGTTGTCGCTAAACAGCTTAATGGTTTAATGATAAAGACATCCGCCAAAGATAACTGAATGGCCTGTAACATTTTTGCCAGCAAAGCATTGTCGTCTTGATTAAAAGCGAATTGTTCGTCATCGTCAACAGCAATACTACCTAGCACAATACAGTCTGCCCCAGCATTACCTGATCCTTGTACAACAAATGCTGTCACTTGAGCTAATGCTGTAGGCTCTTCATCAGTAGCAGCAATATCACTCATTACAGGCTCAATTTCAGAAGGCACTTGCTCAACCAGCTGCTCAATATTTTCTTCACGGGCTAATGCCGGCGAATTATTTGCAGAAGCAGCAGCAATACCTACTGATTCGTCATCCAGATCTGTAAGGTCTGTTTTTACATCCTGCTGCGCATCAAGCGTTTCAATAGGGGCTATAGTCTTACGTAAGCCCCACTCGGTAATATCTAACGCTTGTAAATATTGCGCTCGCCTTTGCCTATCCATTTTATACTGCTACACCTTCATATTGAGGGTGCATTTTAGCATCAATGCCTTGTTGCATTTTATTCAAAGCATTTAAATACGCTTTTGCTGAAGCAATCACAATATCTGTATCCGCACCATGGCCATTAATCACATTACCATTATATTTTAAACGCACAGATACTTCACCCTGCGCATCAGTACCACTGGTAATATTATTGACCGAATACAATTCTAACTGCGCGCCACTATGCACGACACTTTCAATAGCCTTGTATACCGCATCAACTTGGCCGTC
>JAHDBX010000278.1:0-1114 GCA_020630145.1 Gammaproteobacteria bacterium
CTAAAAACGCTGAAAAAATTCAGCGCTTAGGTGAAGATCTCTATGGGCGCATAAGTACATTTACAGAGCACATGTCACGCATGGGTGGCGCAATAGATAAAAGTGTTGAGCATTACAATAAAGCATTAGGTTCTCTGGAACGCAATGTCTTATCTGCTGCAAAAAAATTCAAAGATATGGGTATAGAAAATAAAAAAGATATTAGCGAGACTAAATCTATCGAGTCCTCTCCACGCAAACCTAGTAATTAATTATGACGAATAAACTTGAATCTAAAGTAATCCTTATCACTGGAGCTGGCACAGGTATTGGTGCCAGCCTTTCAAAAGCGCTAGCAGCCGAAGGGGCGCAATGCATATTGCTTAGCAAAACAGTCAGCAAACTGGAGCATCTTTATGATTCGATTGTTGCTAACAAACACATGGCCCCTGCTCTTTATCCAATTGACTTTGCAGGCGCAAATGTTGACGACTACGCTGAACTAGCGAAAATAATTGAGAATGAATTTGGTAAATTAGACTGTATTATTCATAACGCAGCCGTTTGGAAAGAATCAACATCTATAGAAAGTTCAAATACTAAAAACTGGTTTGAGACAATGAATGTTAATCTCCATGCCCCTTACTTACTAAGCAGAGCATGCATAGGCTTGTTAAGAAAGGCTTCTAATTCTAGAATAATTTTTACAGATCACAGTATAGAAAAAAATAAAGTTGCACATTTAGGCGCATTTACCATCAGCAAAGATGCTCTTAAAAGCTTGGCGAATGTACTTAGCAACGAATTAAATACACCTAATACAAAAATTGATGTAAATATTGTTTCACCCGGCAATATACGCTCACCCATGAATGTACGCATTTACCCAGGCATCACGTTTCACGAAAAAGCTAGCCCTGATGATATTAGTCAAAAGTATGTGGACTTAATAGCAGCTGACGCACAGCTATCATGCAATAATATTATCAAGCTAGACGAAGGTCTATAATAAGAATTTACTTTATATCTAACTCATATGCTTGTTCGCTTAAACCATGCACAGAGTCTTGGGCACGAATCACTACTCTCTTAATTGTATCCGGTATACTTAAGGTTAAGCTGCGTGTAAATGGCT
>JAHDBX010000278.1:1124-3064 GCA_020630145.1 Gammaproteobacteria bacterium
ATGGGGATGATGAAGCACCCGTTCACCTATCATGTTACCGTCTAAATCGAATACCTGCCATGCATTAGCATAATGCTGCCAACCAGTATCTTCATGCAATATCGTCACATCAATTTGGTATTTATTTTGACCCAAGCTCTGTAACTTTGCCCCCACTATGTCTGCATCACCAGCAAAAGAAACTTGCAAAACGAACAACATAACCAAGGTGAAAATATAATTTTTAAACATAATAATAAACCTCTTTCATTGTAAGGTAATGTAAATCCAGTCCTTGTTTATATAACGACTTTATTACGCCCTGTATGCTTGGCTTTATATAAATTTTCATCGCTTCGCTTCATCCATTCTAACCAACTCTCACCTTCCTGATATTGCGCCAAACCTATACTTGCTGTAATTGGGTGGCCTTTAATAATTTCAGCTGTTTCAACTTTATTACGTAGATACTCAGCAAACTTATAAGCCTGATCTAAATCAGTGTTGTAGAGATAGATAAGAAATTCTTCCCCCCCTATACGAAAAACATTATCACTATGACGTGTACGACTAGTAATAATTTTCGCAAAAGTTTTGAGCACCTCATCACCTTTATCATGCCCAAACTGATCATTAATAACTTTAAAATGATCAATATCTATTGTTGCAATAGACATTGAAACATCATTACGCCTTGACTGTTGAATAGACTTTTCTAATTGTTCTTCTAAAATAACGCGATTATAAACACCTGTTAAAGGGTCAATAATCGCTTGTTTCTGCAACAATTCATGCTGCTGAGAAATTATTCGAATAATAGATGCCAAGAAAATACTACACAGCGATAGCGTTACAAAGATACGCACTAAAATATTGCCATCTTCAATTAACCAAGCAAAGTAAAACACTATAGACACAAAGAGTATATTCGCCAGGCCAGCCAGTTTTTCCGGCAGCATAAAATAAAATGCGAACAGTATCGGGTAAGCCCACAAAAAAGCAATCAAACCATAGTTTACAGCAACAATAATAAAGGCTAAAGAGACCAAAAGTAGCATGATGACAAAGGTGCTAAAAGGGTCTAATTTGCCACTTTGCGAGCGAAAATACTTGATAATTGAAAATGCAATAACGAAAAATAGCAGCAATGCAATAGCATATTCTTGCTTAACCAGATAAAACAGCATAAATGGCGTCATGAATATGCTCGTAATAAAGGCGAGTCGGCGAGATATTCTCAGGCGGAAGTCAATATTAACTTGCTTGCTTAACGCACTATTTTGTAGATCATTTTTTATCAAAGAGTAAAGCTTCCTTATGCAGATGTAATACTAACCAATTTTCTTAGCTAATACACTACTTTATAGCTATAACTATCAATCGTACAGAGCTAGAACGTAAAGAAAGTTTACACTCTTCCAAAAAGCAGATTACAAAGCTCTATAATGTCTGTCTTAAAACCTCGTACAAGCAAACAGCTGTTGCCACAGAGACATTTAAGCTATTAACACTACCCATCATAGGTAAAGAAATAAGTTGATCACAGGTTTTAGCTGTTAACGACCGAATACCCTTGTCTTCAGCCCCTAAAACAACGGCTATATCTCTATTTAAGTCTTGTTGATAAATAGTCTCTGTGGCTTTGTCACTGGTGCCAACTACCCATATATTACGCGTCTGTAAATCACGAAGCGTACGTGCCAAATTGGTCACTTGTATAAAAGGTGTCGTTTCGGCTGCTCCTGATGCTGTCTTACGCGTAACGGCAGTAATACTACTTGCATTATCCCTTGGCACAATAACGGCATCGACACCAGCACCGTTTGCACTGCGCAAACAGGCCCCCAAATTGCGCGGATCAGTTACCCCGTCTAAAACAAGTAACAGCAAAGTTTGTTGAGTTTGCTGTTTACTTTCAATAATCTCTATTAAATCATTTTCGTTGTATACACGGTTACTTT
>JAHDBX010000279.1:0-2006 GCA_020630145.1 Gammaproteobacteria bacterium
ATGTGCAAAAAATGCAAAAAACGGAATTTTAATACCCGCATGATGAAACACACCCGCCGCTGCAAACAATAACAACAACCAACCGATAGTGTGACCATGATGCAACATTTCAGCCATAATAATAGACTTACTAACAAAACCACTAAACAATGGAAAGGCTGATATTGATGCTGCACCAATAATACAAAGCACCGTCGTTTTAGGCATCGTCTTGTACAAACCACCTAAATCAGAACCATTGATATTTCCTGTACGGAATAACACTGCCCCCATACTCATCATTAACAAACCTTTAAATAAGACGTCGTTAAATGCATGCGCAACTGTTCCATTTAAAGCGAGCTCTGTACCTATACCTATACCACAAACCATAAAGCCAATTTGGTTAATCATGCTATACGCCAGCACTCTACGCAGATCGTTTTCAATAACCGCGTAAAATATAGGAAAGCAAGCCATAGTCAGGCCAATAGTAATTAATATATCTTCACCAGCGAAGGTTCTAGCTAGGGCATAAACGGCCACTTTAGTGGTAAATGCCGAAAGGAAAACTGTACCGGTAGGCGTAGCTTCGGGGTATGCATCAGTAATCCATGTATGCAGCAAGGGAAATCCACATTTAATACCAAAAGCTAAAAAGATAAGCCAAGAGGATAAGCTACCAAGTTCTAAAGCCTGTATATTGGTACTACCCTTTTCATAAATCACGAGCAAAGCCCCCGCAAACAGCAGCACACCCGATAGCACTTGTATAATTAAGTAGCGCATACCACTATGATAACTACGCTCAGTGCGTCGTGCCCAAATCAAGAAAACAGAGGTTAAGGCTAGTAACTCCCAAAATACAAACAAGGTAATCCAGTCGCCGGCAAACACGGCACCAATAGCACTGCCCGCATAAGCTAATGCAGATACTTGCTGCACTTTATCATTAACATGAAAGGCAAATAATAAACCAATAAATGCAGCCAAATGAAATAAATACGCAAAAATAAGGCTTAGCTTGTCAACGTTTACCATTGCAAACTCAAGCCCCATCAAACTATAAGACCAGTAAACACCATGATCTAATTGCAACAAATTGATTAAACTAACAGCGGGAATAAGCAAAGCAAAAATAGAAGCAGCGCGACCACGCAAAAAGATCATCACAAAAGCTGCCAAAAAGAATAAGGCAAATGGTGGCAATGGATAAGCAAACAAACTAGTCATTAGACTTGTCCTCCACACCATTTACACCGGCAGCGCTATCTCTTTCGTAATAGTCTTCATCACGCATCAACATTTTTCTCATTTGCGTTGCAATTAACACAAGTACCACACAAGCAATAAACCCATATAGTGCATAAAAAGCCGGTACTTCTTCTATGGCTGTATAAATATGTCGATGCACAACTAAATCAGCGATAACTAATAAAGCACAACAAAAATAAAAAATACGTAAAATCCATTCAATTACCACAGGGCGATCAAAGAAATCATTTTCTTTTTTCTCACTATCGTGTTCCGTTGTATCTTTTTTGTCTATCATTTTATTGCCACTGAATATAGGCCAACAAATCCGTTACGATTTGCGGCCAAAAGAAAAATACAAAGCATGCTAAAACAGTAATACCAATTGCAATCAAACATGCCAACGGCGCTTCTTGCAACCGAACATCACCCGCCTGAAGCGATGTTTCTTGACCTGAGAAAAATGCTTTTATAGGGATGGGTAGCAAGTAAGCTATATTCAATAAAGAACTAAGCATTAAAACAGCTAGCAGCCAGTATTGACCTGATGAAATAGCACCTTCTGAAATGGCTAACTTACTCCATAAGCCTGCCAATGGAGGCAAACCAATAATACTTAATGCAGCAATAAAAAATGCTGCCATGGTGTAAGGCATTTGCCTACCTATTCCAACCATTTCACTAATGTTCTTTTTATGCAAGGCAACCATAACAGCACCTGCACAAAAGAATAATGTGATTTTACCAAAAGCATGCGTCACGATATGAAAACC
>JAHDBX010000279.1:2031-2720 GCA_020630145.1 Gammaproteobacteria bacterium
GCAATCATTGATGACATTAATATAGTAAATGCTGCCACGTATATCAGCCAATTAGCTGCCCCTGTTAACTGCAAGGTATCAATACCGAAAGTATAGACGACCACCTTCAACAATAGGAATACACCCGTTTTAACAACTGCAACGGCATGCAATAACGCGCTTACTGGCGTTGGCGCCACCATTGCATTTGGCAACCATGCATGAAATGGCATTAAAGCCGCCTTACCTGTACCAAAAACAAGTGCCGCGAATAATACAGTCATCCAGAATGGCGTTAAGGCGTTAGCCGATATGTACCTGCGAGCCATGCGATCACAATCAGAGCAGGCAAAAGCAAGGCTATTGAGCCGCCCATTAGCATACCTATATAGATGCGACCACCACGCTTAGCCGCCTGCGTACCAGCATGCGTAACTAAAGGATAAGTTGATACGGTAATAACTTCATACGCAACAAACAATGTAAATAAGTTGGCTGAATAAGCAGCCGCCATAACCGTTGCAATTGCAACGGCAAAACATACATAGAAGCGTGTTTGATGCTGCTCATTATGGCCCCTCATATAGCCGATACTATAGATAGTTGTCACTATCCATAGGAAACTTGCCAACAGGCCAAACATAACACCTAAAGGTTCGGCTCTTAACTGCAAAACCCAACCATCAAAAACTACAAAGGCAGCACTCTCT
>JAHDBX010000279.1:2730-3061 GCA_020630145.1 Gammaproteobacteria bacterium
ATAATTGCAGCTTCACGAAAGTTTCGGCAACGCTCACCAAACAAAAGAATAAAAGGAATCAACAATAATGGTGGTATTAATGTAATTATTGGATTCATTACAAGCCCCCCAATAATTTAAGAGCCACAACTTTAGCAACATCTAAGGTTGCATCACCATTTATGCCTACATATACCGTGACAGCTAATAGTAAGTACATCGGTACTAACATACTTAATGGCGCTTCTTTTATCTTTGTACTTGTTCCAGCGGCCACAACCGGTTCACGAAAATAAAATACTTCAATCACTTTACCTATATAGACAATAGCCATTAAAGAACTCAGCAAAAT
>JAHDBX010000280.1 GCA_020630145.1 Gammaproteobacteria bacterium
TTTTTCATTAATACCATTTGATCGCCTATCACACTGTCTTGACAATGTGCTTGATGCGCCACACTAAACGGCATATAAAAAAATAGAACAAAATAAAGCGTACTTTTTAATAAAATTGACATCTGTTTTTTTTAGGTTTTTAAATTACCTTAAGTATAAACCTAAATACAAACCAATAGAACAAGTAAGATAGTAGAATTAATACTCAAGAGTAGCTTTAGAAGGAATAACAACTTCCCAAGCATCATGGCGTAACCGTGGTTTACCGACATCATAGGAGTTATGACTGGGTATAAAAGCCAGCGACAGTACTTTTTTATCACCTAACTTAGTTGATAGCTGTTGTGCCAACACATTATCGGGCTCTAATCGACGTTCCTTAATAATTTTAAACAACATACGTCGCTCAACATTAAACTCGATACGCTTAGGGTCGTTAGGGTAGTTTTGAAAATTCAACATCTGGTCTTTAATTTGCGAATGACTACTGCCCACTGACGCAATCACAACATTATTCGGTACGCGCTGATGAATACCTTCCAACCTTTCTCGCATATGCCGGTCACGTGTTACACCTTCACGTCTACCATGGAAATCATCGAGCATTTCAATACTGGCACCTGATGCTATTGCTACTGCAAATCGATCGGCATCACGCAAAGTTAACTTCCATGCCCTATCCAAATCAAAGGCATCAGCATCAGCTGGCATATCGTAAGCAAATTTATTTTTTTTACGTTCTAAATAAATATCTTTAAAGTAGTTTGCATAGCGTGCCAATTCAACTGGATTATCTTTATGCTTTTTTATAAAACCATTTGTCGTTTCAATTAAAGCCTCGTAACCATAATGATCAACCTCTAAGGCCCAAACCACATCTTTACCACGTCGATGTAGCTCACTAATTAAAGCAGGAATATCCTCTAGCGGTTCATTCCTATGACTTTCGCCTGCAAGTACTATGCTAACTTGATCACGCTCGATCACATCTGCTAAGCGTCGAGCTAAAAATTTTGAATCGCGTATAGAAGAAAGGTCTTCTGCATCAATAATGCCATTACTATTTAAATCAGGCGCATGAATATCTTCAGTGCTAATAGCATTACGACCTAAATCTAATACACCTTGACCATCAGCCAAAGCAAAGTGCTGCCATAAATTAACTTGCAAGTCATGCGGCAGCGCACTACTCAGGTGTGTATTAGCCAACTCAATCTCGTAAGCCGGAACATCACACCAATCAGTTTGCTCTAACAACACAACTTCCAAACCAAACATAGGTTTATCCTTCCCATACACAACGGGCAATTAATACTATAGCGTGTAAGAAATACAAGGTACTCCTTAACAAGCATTTACTATAAGTATAGGCAGAATATAATGATTTTCAAACGAAGCAAAAGCCAAGCCAATGGGTTAACAACTGCATTACAAGCAACAAAAAACTGTATAAATCCTTTACAAAATAACACTTGCTGTTAAATTTTGGCTTTTATTCCATACCGCCAATACCAAACATGCCAGACAAGCTCTATCTGGCTCATATAACGACTAAAAGTCATTCTTATTAGCTTATCGGCAATAATAATATTATCTTTAAGCGTGTATATTTTTCCGACCAACGGTATACAAAATTGACATAAATAATGGAATGCAATAACAAGATATGGCTTTAATCGTATTCAATTTTTTCTATATAAAACACCTCTTCACCAGTAGGCGTTTGCACACGAATCTCATCATCTAATTTCTTTTTCAACAATGTTTTCGCAATGGGAGAATCCATACTAATTCTATTCTGCGCCAAATCAAATTCATCTGGGCCAACAATTTGATAACGACGTTGGTTACCGGCATCATCAACCAAACTTACCCAGGCACCAAAATAAACCGTTTTTGTATCAGCTGGCGTTCTATCGACAACGGTTAACTCATCTAAGCGTTTGCTTAAAAAGCGTACTCGACTATCAATTTCACGCAAGCGTTTTTTGCCATAAATATAGTCACCATTCTCAGAACGATCGCCGTTTTTAGCCGCTTCATGTACAGCATCGGTTACCAATGGCCGCTCCACCTTCCAGAGCTGTTGCAACTCTTTCTCTAAAGCATCTGCGCCTGCGCGCGTAATATAAGGAGAGCTTTTTTCTCGTGGTGGTCGCCAACGGCCCATGTATAAACCTACTGAATGAATTGGTCAGTAATTATCACACAAAGATACCGCATGCTGCGAGAATAAAAAGTAGAGAGTGTAATCTTAGCTCGTTAACCAAAGCTTTGTTGTGTAAATTTGTTATTTAACACGGGCACTTCGCGATGAATAGCAGCAATGTTTTTGCTGAATTCTATAGAATAAAAATTACCATAGGCGACATAAAAAACAGCACGGTACGCTTCATTACGAACCGTAAAATCAATGATAGATAATATATACTCGTTCATATCTTGCTTAAACTTTTTTTCCCTAGAAACGGCATATGAAAAATTTTTTACTTTTTTAAACGTCACTACAGTGTTAGGAGCATCAACACGCTCTAGCAAATTAATTTCTGCCAACTGTGACCGCAAAACTTCAGCCTCAGCATACGGCAAGCTAGACTCCAACTTAGTTAGCAATGTTTTTTCTAATATAGACAAAGACGGCTTAGCCCCTAAACCCAAACTTACCATAGGCTGTAACACGATTAATTTCACGGCTATTACAAGCCTTATTAACAGATATAACATATGTTTTTCATCCTTATTCTCTGAAATAACCGCTCCAAGAAAAAGGGTAAAGGGGCAAAGCCCTTTACCAAACCGAGGAGAAAAAAGTTATTCCAAGCAATGTCCTATTGTTACTTACCTTTTCCACCTGCGAGCTTCAAGCTGCAAAGACAATATCACCTCATTAGAGGCTGGGCCTAATATATGCTCAATATTGTAATCAGCCAAAGTAATGGTTGCCGTACCTTCAAAGCCCACCCTATAACTACCCGAATCATCCTTACCCTCACCTACTCTGGTAGTGGTTATTGCAATTGGCTTAGTGACGCCATGAAAAGTAAAATCACCATAAACT
>JAHDBX010000281.1 GCA_020630145.1 Gammaproteobacteria bacterium
GCCGGTTATAGCGTTGATGCATACGGGCAAGCTGATAATGTGTTGCCAATAGTGAGCCGTGAGTCGTATGCGGTTGTCGTTACTGATATACGTATGCCCAATATCGACGGCATGGATTTATTAAGCAAGTTGTTAGAAATAGATGCAGCTTTGCCAGTTGTGCTGATAACCGGTCACGGTAATATATCAACGGCTGTTGAGGCAATGCGTTTAGGCGCGTATGACTTTATAGAAAAGCCCTTTTCAATAGATCGTTTAAGTAATGTTATATCAAGAGCATTAGAAAAAAGGCGCTTAGTTCTTGAAAATAGAGTCTTGCGTAATCAGCTTTCAGGTGAAAATGATATTGTTAATATTGTTGGTAATACAACCGCTATTCGTAATTTAAAAACACAAATACTCGCTTTATCGCAAACAGATGTTGATGTGCTGGTTTGGGGAGAAACAGGTTCTGGTAAAGAAGTGGTTGCTCGTGCACTGCATGATGAAGGTGACCGCAAAGACAAGCCATTTGTTGCGCTTAACTGTGGCGCAATACCTAAAGAAATGATGGAGTCAGAATTGTTTGGCCATGAGTCAGGCGCTTTTACCAGTGCGCATAAACGACGCATCGGTAAATTAGAATATGCAGATGGGGGCACCGTTTTTCTTGATGAAATTGAATCTATGCCAATGGAATTGCAAATAAAGTTACTACGCGTTATCGAAACGCGCAGTATCGAACGCTTGGGGTCTAATACCTTGATTCCCTTAAATGTTCGCTTTGTTGCTGCAACAAAAACTGACCTTGAAGAAGCTGCTGATGCCGGCGAATTTCGTCGAGATTTATATTATCGCTTAAACGTTGTTATGATTAATATACCTTCGCTTAGAGAGCGCAAAGATGACATCCCAAGTCTGTGTCATTTCTTTTTAACGCAAGCAAGAGCGCGTTATCGTCAAGATGTGTCAGAAATGACGGCGGATATATTAGCGCAGTTTATGACATATAACTGGCCTGGTAATGTACGCGAGTTACGTAATGCAATTGACCGCTTGGCTTTAGGTATGTGGACGGGATTTGAAAATGCTGGCATGGTTGTAAGTAATATTGAGAACAGTAGTTTGGCGCAAAAAATGGCTGCTTATGAAGCTAATTTAATAGAAACAGAGTTGGCATTAAACAATGGCAGCTTGAAAAAAACGTATGAAAAGCTAGGGGTGTCACGTAAGGCCCTCTACGATAAGATTCAAAAACATGGCATCTCAAAGTCAAATGGTTAGTATGAGTGTGGCGATGTGTAGTTTTAGTTACATTATCTAGCCAGCATGTGTCAATGTTGATACATTGATAAAATATAATGCTCTCTCTTAAGTACCAAAACCCTTTCTAAAACAAACACATACGTCAAAAATATTATACTGGCATCTTTCTTGTATTGTATTTAATTGCAACGCCTGAGTAACAAGGCGCATTACATACATCCCTGGAGGAGAGAACATGAAAAAAATCATAGCTACTGCACTATTTGCAAGCTTATTATCGACGACACCTGCCTTTGCAAGTTGTGAAAAAGGTGAACGCATTGTTAAGTTTAGTTTTGTAACAGCAGCAACAGGTCACCCAAAAGGTGAAGCGGCTACAGCAATTGCTGAACGAATCAACAGTGAAATGAATGGTAAGCTTTGCATGCAGTTATTCCCAAGTTCACAGTTATTTAACGATAATAAAGTAATGGAAGCCTTGTTGCTTGGTGATGTACAAATTGCTGCGCCATCATTATCTAAGTTTGAAGCGTATACAAAAAAATTCCGTATTTTTGATTTCCCATTCCTATTCAGTGATATGGATGCAGTAAATACATTCTCAAATGGGCCGAAAGGACAAGAGTTACTACGTTCTATTGAAGACAAAGGTTATGTAGGTCTTTCTTATATCTACAATGGCTTAAAGCACTTCTCTGCTAAAAAGCCATTAATTAATCCTACAGATGCTGAAGGTTTAAAATTCCGTGTGCAAACATCGGATGTTGCTGTAGCTATGATTGAAGCAATTGGTGGTAATGCGCAAAAATTAGCATTTAAAGAAGTGTATGGCGCATTGCAAACAGGCGTTGTAGATGGCCAAGAAAATACATGGTCAAACATCTATACTAAAAAATTCTTTGAAGTACAAGATGGCACAACAGAAACAAACCATCAGTTACTAACATATTTAGCTGTAACTTCAAAAGAATGGTTGGATAGTTTACCTTCTAAAACGCGTAATCAATTCGTGAAAATATTCAAAGAAGAAACAATAAAAGCGAATGCGCGTGCAACTGCTATTAATGAAGATAATAAACAGAAGATATTAGCTGCTGGCGGTAAAATTCGTACTTTAACACCTGCACAGCGTGCAGACTGGGTTAAAGTAATGAAACCAGTATGGGCAAAATTTGCTAATGATGTAGGTCAAGATACAATTGATGCAGCTATTGCAGCTGGAAAATAATACTACATAGTAAAACTATAAAGCCTGCTATTGATTTTTTCTCTAGCGGGCTTTTTTATAATGTTGCAAGGACATATTGTATCTAGCGGTAAAGCATAAATTATTAATAAGCTTATAAAAATATTAATTTTTTATGTTTAATTAAGTTGAGTGCTGTAACAGTAATGATGTGTAGTTTAGGTAACGTTGCATAGTTGTGGTGTGTAAGTGTTGATACATAAACAATAAATTTTTACTTCTGTGTTTACAAAAAAACAAGTCAAAACAATAACATACGTCAAAAAACTTATGCTGGCATCCTTCTTGTATTGTATTAAGGAGAAAGCCTAATTTAAAAGGCGATTTAATACATCTCTTGAGGGGGATAATATGAAAAAAGTTATAGCTACTGTACTGATAACAATTTTGTTATCAAGTACATCAGTATTTGCAAACTGCAATAAAGGCGAGCGTATCGTTAAGTTTAGTTTTGTAACTGCGGCAACCGGTCACCCTAAAGGTGAAGCAGCAACAGCAATTGCTGAACGTATAAACAGTGAGATGAATGGCACGATGTGTATGCAGTTGTTCCCTA
>JAHDBX010000282.1 GCA_020630145.1 Gammaproteobacteria bacterium
ATTAAAGACCAAGGTCAGCCAAACCATCGACTGTTTTCTTACTAAGCTCAAGAGGCTTGTTAGCAAAAATATTATTGCCTTTAAGTACAACTTTACCCAGCACTGGTAAGTCTGCACCATTACTAACCTTTTCACCCTTCACCAAAAGGTTGCCAAGCTCAACAAATGCCTTACCTGCCTCTAATGGGCTCCAAACATATCCACCAGTAATCGCGCCATCATGGACCAACTTGCGACCCTGTCCAGCAGAAAATAAACCTACAACTGCCACTTTTCCCGACATACGACGCTCTTCAACGGCACGAGCTGCACCAATAGGGCCTTGACTACCAAAAGCAAGAATACCCGCAAGATCTGAGTGCGCGCGTAATAAATCTAACGTGGTATTACGACTATCATCAACACTTTCTGCAACACCAAAACGTTCAGAAACCTGTCTCATAGATGGACATTTTTCAGCAAGATATTGAATAGCTGCATCAGCCCAAGCATTATGAGCCGGTACCGTGAGGCCACCAACAAAAACAGCGTAATTACCCTTACAACCCGTTGATTCCTCAAACAATTTACCATGAGCTATACCTAAATCTTTAGACGATACTAACTCGAAGTTAAAATCATTATTAATACTATCCGTAGATTCATGGGTAATTACCTTAATGCCTGCTGTACGTGCACGCTTTAGAACTGGCTCAAGCACCTTGGCATCATTTGGAACAACTCCAATAACATCTACTTTACGAGCAATAAGGTCTTCAATAGCACGAACCTGAAGCGCAGGGTCAGCGCTAGTAGGTCCAACCATAAAGGCATCAACACCTAATTTTTTACCGGCCTCTTTAATTCCTTCTTCCATCGCATTAAACCATGGAATACCACCGATCTTTACGACTACACCCATAGTCGTGTTGCCAGCATAGGATGGTGTAGCGATGAGCGTAATAGAAGAAACAGCAGCGCTTATAAGTAGTTTTTTTAACAATTTCATTTGACTTCCCCTCTGAAGTATTTAGATTCATTCCTTGTGCCAATACATACTGGCACAAAAAATATATTGGATGGATTTAATTTTGCACCATCGATAGTGCATCTTATTTTAAATCCCTCAAACTGTCAATAATCTTTTGGCAAACGCGCTATAGCGTAAAAGTAGACAAACATTAAAATGCGAGCAAATAAATAACTATTTACTGCTCATAAAGGCGAAAATAAAGAATTCAGTGCCAACATGGTTTTACCGAATAACGCAGAAATTTTATGGCCAAATTAGTACCGACTTTAAAAATAGACCTCTGCCACTTTGCTATTTAAAGAATTACAATGCTATTATCATATACTATAAAAACTATTTAACACGCTGGGCAGCAGCTTGTAGGCAATTCATGTGATCATGCTATAACATTATGATTTTTAAACATTTTTTATTACTTTCTTACAAGTAGCCAGTAAAAAACAGTATGCAGAAAAAAATATCGAACAGTAAACACCCAACTATTTACGACCTAGCGGAACTCACTAATACATCTGCAAGCACTGTAGGCTCAGTATTAAACGGAACTTGGCGTAAGCGTCGCATCAGCGTTAAACTCGCCGAAAAAATTCTTGATGTAGCCAAAGAAAAAGGCTATTCGCCCAATATGCAAGCACGCGCATTAAGAAAAGAAAGGTCAGGTATTGTCGGTATGATTTTGCCGATGTATGACAATAGATACTTTAGTTCTATAGCAGAATCTTTTGAACAAAAAGCCCGAGAAATGGGATTTTTTCCTATTGTAACCTGCACTCGACGCGACCCTGACCT
Source organism: Gammaproteobacteria bacterium (assembly GCA_020630145.1). Lineage (GTDB taxonomy): Bacteria > Pseudomonadota > Gammaproteobacteria > HTCC5015 > HTCC5015 > JAHDBX01. The sequence goes on from JAHDBX010000282.1 coordinate 1,802, forward strand.
AGAATTAGAGGCGGCACGCTCGATGCTAAACCATCGAATTGAATACCTTATATGTACAGGCGCAACCGACCCAGATAAAATTGCTAACCTTTGCAAAGCAAGCGGCACACAAACAATAAACATCGATTTACCTGGGTCAGAATCAGTATCCATTATTTCAGATAATTTTAGCGGTGCGATCAACCTCACTACAGATATTATCAGCCGAGTCCCCCCGCCTAGCAAAAACAATAAAAGCAGAATTCTCTTTATCGGCGGTAAAGAAAATGATCACAATACAAAGGAACGTATGCGAGGGTTTCGTGAAGCGCATAAACATTTTAATTTAACAATCGACGATAACTATATTCGCCCCTGCGGATATGCTGGGTACAAAACAGAACAGAGTTTTGATCAGTTTATAAAAGAAACCAAGCAACTGCCAAGCGGTATATTTGTCAACTCGACAATATCACTCGAAGGTATTATGAATTGGTTTAGACGTGAAGGCATTGAATCCTTAGACAATGTGGCCCTCGGATGTTTTGACTGGGACCCATTCGCGGCTCTAATGGGTAAAAATACGGCTATGGTTAGACAAAATGTACCCGCAATGATGGATCTGCTTTTTCAATTTTTGAAAAACCCAAATGAACAAGAACATCAAATACATCAGATCAACCCTGATATTATTAGGGCATGAAGTAAATATAATTTAGTACAGCATTAACTCAATATCAACGTAACAATCATCTATGAGCTTCGCCGTCAAATGACTCATGAAGCTTTTTAAATTTCTCATAAAAACCTTTTATTCACAAGCACACATTCAAAACTCGCTAGTTTTCTGTTAATTGATTTGTCAATAAGTAAACATGCTGATGTGCAGCACACCTCCCTTTTAAACCGCCCGGTATCTCTGCACTACTGATTAAATTTAATTTATAAGGACTCTTATAATGCCGCTCAACTTCATCATGACTAATAGAAAACGGTGGGCCTTGCATTAACGCTTGGTTATATTCATAAGTTATTAATAACTGCGGCGCTGTATTTGTTAATTCAATTAAATGCTTTGTATACAAAGAACGCATCTTTTCAGGCAATGCAACAAGCGCCGCTCTATCATAAATAGCATCAACTACGCCCAACAAGGTAGCAGACAAATTAAAAATATCACCTACAAATATATCTATACCTTTAGAACTGAAGTGCTTAACATCACCAAG
>JAHDBX010000283.1 GCA_020630145.1 Gammaproteobacteria bacterium
TTACTAGATTTACTAGATTTACTAGATTTACTAGATTTACTAGATTTACTAGATTTACTAGATTGGGCTTTCTGTGCAACGATGGTTTTTTTTGCTGCTGTATCTTTTTTGACAGTTAGAGTGTTTTCTTGAACGCTAGCATCGGTTTTTTTACCTAAGGCCTCTTTTTCAGGCATTAGTACAATACTGATTAACTGCAGGTTTAGACAGGCAAATAGAAATACTAATATTGCATACTTCTTTATCTTGGTATCCATTTAAACCATACCTGTTTTTTTACCATTATCCATAATGTCAGTAGAATTATTGTGTGTGCAAAAGTATTTAACCAAATATTACCCGAGAAAAATGAAGGACTTAAATCTTTGTACATAGGTATATTATTGATTAGTAAACACATAAATAAATGTAATATAAATACATATAGCGTTGCTTGCCCAAAAGGAATAAAGAACCAGCCTAAGTATTTCTCTATTGGTTTCCAAAAATAGCTTAATAGACTAAAAGTAACAATTAAAGCTACGGTGTAATTGAGCAGCCTTAAAATACCAAGTGAATTTTTTCTAAAATATTTTGTATAAATTTCATTGAAGGTATCTGGTGAAATAAAGCTAAGTTTGTACCAATCAGGTAACGATGGATTTGGGTTGTTAAAAGTAAAAAACATAAATGCAAGGAATAGAATGCTGCTCACTATTAATATTGCATTTTTTTTATAACCAGATAGGTAGTTGCTTATTTCATTTTTGAAGTAACCAAATGCGAGTGCATGGAAGAATATTAGTTGCCAAGCTAAAGATGGAAAGGCATATTCAAATTGAGTTTGTGTTAATCTTGTGGGTATATCCCAATTATAAAAGTACAATATCCAGCTTATACTCAGTAAAACACTGTATTTTTTTTTGTAGAGAAGCCATAGCGCAAAAGGTGTTAATAGAAGCAAAACGACATAAAGACCTAGAACTTGCGTTTGATGCGGGCCAACCCTCAGTAGTAATATACGGTTAACCCAGTTCTGTATAGGTGCTGATGCACCTGGCATGAGTGGGTACGTTTTTTCTGCATAGTGATTTGTAAAGCTATTTATACTGCTGCTATCTATAAAGTAAATAAGCCCAATCAAAGCAACAAGTAAAATTAATGTAAGGTTAACTCTATATATTTGGAATGCACGTTTAAAAAGAATAGCGCTACTATGATGCCAGCCTTTGGTATCTATTTTTTTTCTATGCACCATACCTAAAACCATGCCAGAAAGAATAACAAAACCTTCAGCGCCTGAAATAACTCCAATTCTTTCCCAAACTAATAAGTTATAAACTGAAAATATATCGATATGTACCACAATCAAAATAAACAGGACAACACCACGCATAAAATCAATACGCAGGTCACGAGTGCTCCCGGTGTCAATGTATTGCCATTTGTTGCTGGTTTCTTTTATGTTGTTGGCTGAGTTAATAGTCCTTTACCCTTCTTTTATATGCTGTCTCATTGTATCGGTTGTATAAATGCTAACTTTAAATAAGACTAGCGCTTAATTTTCATGCGGGTTGTTGGCCCATTGACGCCAGTTTTCAGCGAGTGCATCAATTCCACCAGGGTATAAACGGTCAAATTCCTTATAATGACCACTCAAACTAAAGGGTAGTTTTTCGAGTGAGGTCAAAGTTCTGCGTAAATATTGATTTTCCTTGCTAATCAAAAAAGCAACGAGGGATTCAGATATTTGGTAATAATTGGATATTTGCTTGGCGGAGACATTTCTGTCATTAAAATAATTTCTTTTAAGGAATTTTTTTATAGATAATGTTGAGTCATTATATTTAGATACAGGTTTTGTATCATCAGTCTTGATTAATGATATTTTTGACATGTATTCAGCTAATCCTTCATTTAACCAGCCCGGAATACTCGGTATGCGCTGATAGTTTATAGCATGAGATACTTCATGCAATATCGTTAAGGTACTATCCTTTGTTGAATCATTTATAAAAATAACGGCTTCGTTGTTCGATTTTGAGTAATAACCATAGTGCCATCGATATTCACCCACTTTTTCCGTTTGATATGCTTCAAATTCTTTTCTATTATCGAACAATATAATATTGGGTTTAAGGGTTGCACTAAAAAATGGCCAATTTAATAATGAAGAATAATTGTGAATGAGTGAACGTATATTCTCTTTTATATATTCATCATTAAGTTGTATATTATTATTTAAAAAATAGGTGACTTCTATATTATCTAAATTATCAGATACATCGAGTATGTTTTTCTCTACATCGTTTCTCGTACTTCTTTGTAACAAGAATTCTGAGTTGACTTCTGTAGTACGTTCCTCAAGGTTTATATCAGTTTGTATTCTATAGTGAAGTTCATTTGCTGCTGCCAATGTACTAATTGAGAATAAAATATAAGTAAAAAATAATCGTTGCATGATTCTATTTATAACGTTTATACATATAAAGCATACCTTTTACGTGAGATATAAGGTCAGCATTGATATCGGTAGAGTTGAATTTCCATTGCCAGTTATTTTCTACAGTCCCGGGCATATTCATGCGACTTTCAGAATCTAAGCTAAGTAAATCTTGTAGAGGTATGATGGTAAGGCCTGCGGAAGACCCAAGTAGGGTTTTAATAAAAGGCAAAGGCATTTTGTCACTTGGTGAGCTTAGGTAACTAAAAGCATATTCCTTGGCTTCGGCATCTATACTTTTAAACCAGCCGCGAGTGGTGTCATTGTCATGAGTGCCAGTATATGCAACTAAATTTTTAGTGTAATTATGGGGTAAGTGTGGGTTGTTAGGGTTTTTGTCAAAAGCAAATTGCAATACAACCATGCCGGGAATATTAAATTTTTCTTTCAGTTTGTGAACATTATCCGTTATATGTCCCAGATCTTCAGCAACAAAAGGTAATTCACCGAAGTGCTGTTTAAAGGCAGCAAAAAGACGCTCTCCTGGCGCTTTTTCCCAATGACCTTCTTTTGC
>JAHDBX010000284.1 GCA_020630145.1 Gammaproteobacteria bacterium
ATCGCACCGGTTAAATAACGAATTTCAAAAAACCAGTAGTCTCCATAGCTCCAGCCTGTAAGATTACGTAAGGTAGTTTGCACCGGACCAGCAAAGTCTAATAAGCCTGTATAGGTGTAAGCAATAATATAAGCAGGCATCGCAAGGGGCAGCAGCATAGCCCACGTTAATACGCTACGCCCAGGAAAATCATAAATACTCACTAGCCACGCAGTTGGCACACCTACTATTAATACTCCCAAAGACACACCAAAAGCTAACAGCAAAGAGTTCGTTAAATAATCACGTAAAACCGTATCGAGTAAATGTTGCCAAACATCGTAGGAACCAAAAACAATATTAGAAGCCACAACCAATACAGGCAACATCACAAGCAAGGCCAATAATAGGCTTATTAGAGCCAATAAACGATTAGATAAATATAAAGAACGAGTATTCAAAAATATAACCAATAACGAAAAAAACACCCTTGCCCGGAAATAACCTTGCAAGGGTGTTTTTATTGTACAAGCTTACCCAATAATTAACGAGCATCGCCCAACATTTCAAACAAATTTATTTCCACTTAGCCTTATCCATCAGCTCAACAGCAGCACGATTATTGATGCCTAGCTTGCTTAATGCAACATTATCTTTAGTAAACTCACCCCAACTTGCCAATACAGGGTCAACCGCACCGCCACTTACAACTGGGTATTCATTATTTACCTTTGCATACCAAGCTTGTGATTCTGCCGATACTAAAAACTCCATCAACTTTGTCGCATTACTTTTATTTTTAGCGGCTTTCGTTACGCCAATGCCGCTTACATTTACATGCGTACCACGGTCATTTTGATTAGGCCAAAAAATAGCGAGCTTTGCAGCAACAGCATTATCTTCTGCTTTAGCACTTTTAATTAAACGACCGAAGTAATAGGTATTAGCAATAGCAATATCACAAACACCTGCTGCAGCCGCACGTAATTGATCAGTATCGCCACCGGCCGGTGACCTAGCAAAGTTCTTCACAAAGCCCTTAGCCCATGAGGCAGCAGCAGCCTGGCCATTAGCTTCAATCATAGAACCGACTAAAGATTGGTTATAAATATTACTCGACGAACGAATACATACTCGACCCTTCCACTTAGCGTCCACTAAGTTTTCATATGTTGACAAGTCTTTAGGGTCAACCTTACCTTTTACATAAAAGATAGGGCGTGCGCGCATAGAAATACCAAACCATTGCTTATCAACATCACGTAAATTAGCAGGCACAGCACTATTTAATATACTGCTATCAACACTTTGTAACAAACCCGCAGCTTTAGCGCGGTGCAAGCGGCCTGCATCAACCGTAATTAATATATCTGCGGGGCTAGCCTTGCCTTCAACTTGCAAACGCTTAATTAAAGCGTCATCTTTTCCCGTGACCAAATTCACGTCTATACCCGTCTTTTCAGTAAATTTTTCCAGCAAAGGCTCAATCAAAGCACTTTTTCTTGCTGAATACACATTCACTTCATCAGCAGCAGATACGACAGTTGATGCCATACCCCAAATAATAGCAGTCAGCACAACACGCACTAAAGACGTAGAAGTTAATACATTTTTCATTTTATATTTCCCATATATTCTTAAAATAAAAGCACTCCTTTGCCGACGGGTAAGGAGTAAATAAGATCTTAACACAAATATAATTGAGAATCATTACTATTTGCATAAGATATAATTCTCATTTGACAATGATTCTTATTCGTAAGATAATGTGCAACAATTAATCACATTATATTGAAAGCCTTTTACTATGTACGTATGTGTTTGCAAAAATGTCACTGACTCACAAATCAAAAAAGCCATTAAAAATGGTGCGCAAAACCTTCATCAGGTTAAGCAAAAGTTAAACTTGGGCACTCAATGCTGCAAGTGTTTACCTACAGCAAGACAAATCATACAACAAGAGCTGCAAAACCAAGAAAAAGCTGGAACACCCTCTGTTTCTGCATTAGGTATATTTACACCGTCGTAACAAAACGTAATCAAAAGCACAATCATTTAGATTAAAAACATCAAAAAAATCAAAGACTTAGAAAACAACTTGCTTGACCACTCACCTGTATTACTTCAGAATAACTAACACCTAAAAATATTCAAAAGGCAGCTGACAATGAAAGGCGACCCCAAAGTTATCGAATACCTCAATAAAGCACTTGGCAATGAACTTATTGCTATCAACCAATACTTCTTACATGCAAAAATGTATAAAGACTGGGGCCTAGAAAAGCTTGGGGATTATGAATATCATGAATCCATCGATGAAATGAAACATGCCGATATGCTGGTTGAACGCATATTATTCCTCGAAGGCTTGCCCAATTTACAAGACTTAGGCCGCTTAAAAATAGGCGAAAACACAGAAGAAATGCTTAAATGCGACTTGGCACTCGAGCATGAAGCTATACCCTTACTAAGAGACGCAATAGCTTACTGCGAAAGTATCAAAGAATATGTTTCTCGGGACTTGTTTAATGAGATATTAGAAAATGAAGAAGAACATGTGGACTGGCTAGAAACACAATTAGGTTTAATTGAGAAAGTGGGTATAGAAAATTACCTTCAAAGCCAAATGAAACCAGCATAAAGAGCATTTAAAAACAGGTGACTAAAGAGTTGAAAGTAGCAGCGCGTTTAAGGGCTGCATATAAAACACTGCGCTTCGACTATTAGGGGGAGGCAGAACCCTTTTACTATTCACCCTGTAGTTGAAAAATATATTCACGCTGAGTAGTAAGGTCTATCTTTTTATTGAGTGCCGAGTAAGACTCACAAGCACTAACACTAAAAATATATGATTGTGCATCAATACCCTCAACAGTATATTGACCAACTTGATTGTCTGCTTGCAAAGAACGATTAATACGTACTGTATAGCCATCTTGTTGCGAAACCCATAATAAGCTGGCATTACTACACTGCACAGGCTCAGATTGTTCATCAACTACGCTTAT
>JAHDBX010000285.1 GCA_020630145.1 Gammaproteobacteria bacterium
GCATGATAACAATGAATAGAGAGACACTAGAAAGTTGTACGCGTAACTATTTGCCTATTTTGAGCGAAATAAGAAAGGAAGCATCTTCTGTTTTGTTAGATGAGCAAAATCCATATGCTTTGTTTGAAGAGGTTACCTGCAATGATCCATGTATTTGTATTAACCTATACAGGTCTATTGGTGAAAAGAGGCCTGATAAAGAAACAGAGCATATTACATTAAGTGCATTAGCGAACATATATGGTGTAAATGCTTTACGTACTAAGCTAGCAAAGTTTTCGGAGCTAGTGAAGACATCGTTGAGTGATGATGACAAAAGCTACTGTATGCATATTATTGTTAGAAGTATGCAGCTGTCTAGTCAAGTTTTAGCTTTGTCTAATTTAATGGGAGATCAGTATCCTAAGCAGATGTCGATGGCAGCATTAATGTTTAGTAGTGGTGAATTACACTATGCAGCAACAAAGTTAGATGAAAAAAATTATAAGTTATCACTTAAAGAGCGAATAAAATTAAATCATGATGTCGCTGTTAAATTTAACTTGCCATTAATGGTTAAACAATCAACAAGTGGTTCATTTTCAGGTAGTTACCAATGTGAGATATTATATTGGTCGTATCGTTACTTATTAGCGATTGAAGATTTTGATCAAGAGTCGGTTATTCAGGCTCAAGAAAAAATAGCAACGGTTTTATGTATTAATGAAGAAAATACACATAACCACCTTACCCAAATGGCCTTGGACTTTGCTAGAAAATATAATCACTACGCCATGTTCACGAGTGCTAGATATATGCTGTACCAGCATTATGATAATAAAATTAATTCAACTAAAGATAACGTAAGCATGAATATAGAGAAAAAAACTACTGTGGAAGTAGCCCCTTTAAACAATGCCAGCCAGCAAGTTAATCAGGATACTGCAAAAGATAGTTGGCCTTCAGAATCATTTATTAATTGGTTAATAGCTTTCCAGAAAAATTGTATTGCTACAACAAAACAAGAAGCGATTCGTCATATATGTGGTGAAATTGATAAAACCAAACCTGCAGATATGTTTTTGTTTTTACGTTATTGTCGAGAAACAAAAGTTAGCAAAGTAGTTTGGTCAAGCTGCAAAAATCAAATAAATCTGCAAGAAATTTTGCAGCCTATGAAGGCTAAAGATGCACTGATTGATGTTATTGTTAGAAAAGATCGTTCAATTAATATTACGCCTGAGTCTTTAACTGATAAAAATCTATTTGCCTTGTTTCAAGATAGTTTCTTAAACAAGTTAGGTGCCAAACAGCTAATTTTAAGCCCTGTTTATGAAGACTATTTTGAATCAAGTGGTGGTCACTTCGTATATTTGTTTTGTGCGGCTAATATTCATACAGAATTAAATAAAAATCAGGTCAATATAGTGCGTATGATACGTCACTTTTTCCGCAAACATTATGTCACGCCGCTAGAATCTGGCAAAGCTGGTCAGAATGTTGTTCAAATATCTAAGAATTAGTCCTTTATAAGTCAATTAATCGTTTTTTTCTGATGGCATAAGTCTTGCATTTTAAGACTTATGGAGTGTATTTGACATGAGGACGTCATGAAGAAAATTATAATAATTGTTGTAATTCTTGTACTGCTATTAATCATAGCTGCTGGTGGTGCATTGTTTATGTTAACCAGCAAATCAAGTGTAGTAGTAGACCCTGAAGGTGAAGGTGAAGAAGCCGTTGAAGAAATGGTTGAAAAACCAGAGCGTATGTATTTGGAAATTAGGCCACCGTTTGTGGTTACTATTACATCAAATGATAAATCATATTTCTTACAGGTTGAAACAGCATTACTTGCATATAGTCAAGAAGACTTTGATGCATTAGAAAAAAATCAACCCGCAATAAAAGCTGCTTTAGTCGATTTATACTCAGAACAAAAAGTTGATTTTATTAAAACAAAGTCGGGCAAAGATGAGTTAAAGGCTGCCGCACTTGAAGAAGTTGAAAGAGTAATGAAAGACGCTTACGGAAAGAAAGCAGTTCAAGGTATTTTCTTCACTAAATTTGTTATTCAATAGCATGTCTGAAGATGTATTAAGCCAGGAAGAATTGGACGCTTTGAAAGATGTTACCGCCTCAAGTGAAGATGACGAAGGTGTTGCATTATACGATTTTCATCAACCCGTACATATTCTTAAGACACGCCTGCCAGCTATAGAAATTGTTAATGACAGGTTTTCTAAATTGCTGCAAATATTACTGCAGTCTTTTGTTAATATTAATGTCAATATTATTTTAGAAGATATTGAGATGGTTAAATATGAAGACTATTCAGCTAATCTTTCGCCTATTAGTAACACCGTTAAAACAAAAATATCGCCTTTGAACGGGTCAATGTTGTTGTTAAATACACCCAATATGGTTTATGGCTTAGTTGAGTGTTATTTTGGTGCGCAGGGCGAACTAAATAAGGTTGAAGAGCGTGATTTTACCTTAACAGAACTAGGCGTCATGAAAAAATTTAATGAACAAGTTTTGGATATATACTCTAAATCATGGGATTCTATTCATCCACTTAATTTTGATTTTGTTGCTGAGGAAAATAGGACGCAAGCAATAAGTTTTGTAGACCTTTCAGATGTCGTTATTTTAAATAAATTTATAGTTGAAATTGCAGGTATTAAAGGCGAGATTCATATTATTTTACCTTACAGTGCATTTGAACCTATAAAAAATATATTGGTTTCTGGTATAGCGAGAGAAAACATCAATGCAGATGACTATTGGTATAAAGTCTTACAGAATAAAATGTATGAATCAAACGTTGAATTACGTGCAGTATTATCTCAGACGGAAATTACACTGTCTGACTTGTTAAATTTAAAAGAAGGAGATTTTATACCATTAAGAATGCACGAGACTTGTATGGTGTATTCTGATGAATACCCAATATTTGAAGGTAAAGTAGG
>JAHDBX010000286.1 GCA_020630145.1 Gammaproteobacteria bacterium
AGTGGCCAATATATTTTTTCAGCCAGTAAAAATGGCGAGATACTCTGGGCCACACCGCAAGCACAAACCTTTATTGAATCAGCTGAAAAAGACCAGAGTCATTTAGAACAAGAAATTCGTCATGCCCTTAATAACTGGGCAAATGACGATTCATTAAAACAAGACCAAATATTAAATAGCTTTCACCAAAAAGTAAAAATATCTTATATTTGTGAAGAAGCGAACGAGAAGCACTTATTACGCTTAATTGAACTCGATGACAGTAAAGCAATTGAGCAGATTTGCTTTAAACTCAAACTGACTACGCGCGAAGCAGAAGTTTTACTCTGGTTATCCAAAGGCAAAACAAACCGTGAGATGGCACAGATACTTGAACTGAGTCACCGAACAGTCAATACACATTTAGAAAACATCTTTCGCAAACTCAGTGTAGACAACCGCACTACTGCTGCGCGCATTTGCCTGCAGGTTTTTACAAATGAGCTATAACTTATACCATCTTCATCAGCAACCAAATAAAACCTGCTACACCTGCAAGCAATACTCCTACTAACAACCAATCGTTATTCGTGCCTTTAGGGCTATTCTCTAGCATAGGTTTTATGCGTGGCACCAAAAATACTAACATTGCAACAATAAAGAGTGCTGAACCAATTTTCATCCAATCCATACTTATACCTATAATACATTTTACAAAAAAATATGGCTCCATTCGGAGCCATATATAAGATTACTTATTGCTTGCAGCAATTAATCATCACCACCCATACCTAATAGGTGTAATAGGCTAGTGAAGATATTTAAAATACTTAGGTATAGAGAAATTGTCATCACAATATAGTTAGCTGAATGAGGCTCATTCACCATACGGCTTGTGTCATATAAAATGAAGCCACTCATAAGCAAAATAACAATCGCTGAAATTGCCATTGATAATGCTGGCATTTGCAAAAATATATTTGCTAAAGCTGCTACTAAAATAGCGACTAAACCAACGATCAAAAAACCACCCATGAAGCTAAAGTTTTTACGTGTTATTAAAGCATAGGCAGACAAAGTAACAAATATAATACCTGTACCCGCCATAGCCGTACCCACAATAGATGCGCCATTAGCATAAGCTAAGTAATGATTAATAACTGGACCTAAGCCAAAACCAAATAAGCCCGTTACAAGGAAAACCACGCCTACGCCTGCTGCAGAATCTGCTACTTTAGGTAGAACAAACCAAATCATCACCATACCAGCAATACTACAGATTAAACCTGCACCAAAAGGTACATTTAAAAAAGAGGCTAAAGCTGCCATAGCTGCACTGAAAAACAGTGTCATTGATAGCAATAAATAGGTATTTTTAATTAATTTATTAGTTGCAAGGATACTTCCTTGCGATGCATTCTGTACTACTTGACCATTTGGCATAAATTGCTCCGTAAAATCAGTTAAAACAACCGTTATATTGAATATTGTGACAAAAAAACGATTTTCAAGTTCGATAATTTCATTTATATATGTATATTAACATAAGTTCAATGAATAAAAAGTGACGCTTTTATATGAAAAATTCACCTTAGGGACTAGCGGAAACGGTACCATTTAGGTAAGATGCGCCCCTCGCAAATAAACCGCGATTACCCAAGAATTTAGCTTTTTAGCTGAATTTAACAATTCGGAGGGGTGGCAGAGCGGTTGAATGCACTAGTCTTGAAAACTAGCAAGGGTTTATAGCCCTTCGGGGGTTCGAATCCCCCCTCCTCCGCCATATCTAATAAAAAAGCCTGCTTCTAATGATGCAGGCTTTTTTATTGCTGTGCTGAATACCCCCTATTTATCACCCAGAATAACTAACTTATTCAAAGTAAACGGGGGTAATCTGACCCATTTGCTACTAAGACAATATCTAAAATACAACGTTTATAGAGTGTATTTGTTGTCTGTAGTTATAGCTGAAGTCTTACCTACTACAAAATTTTTAAATGATAAAATATAAGTCATTCTAAAAAATAATTGACAACATGTTGTCAATAGTGCAGCATATTAACAGATAAGGCAGAATATCGCTATGAAGAGAACAACTAAAGGGGAAGCATTAACCAGCTTGGTCTTAGAAACATTTCGATTAAATGGGACATTTTTAGCAGCCGGTAACCTGCTAGCAGAACCATTTGGTTTAACGAGCGCGCGGTGGCAAGTTATGGGCCCTATTTTTGAATTTAACGAGCCAATGACTGTAGCGCAAATCGCACGTCGTATGGGATTGGCGCGACAAGGCGTACAACGCATTGTCAATGATCTTAAAAAACTCGAAATGATAAATTTTTTGAGTAACCCTGATCATAAAAGCGCGCCACTTATTACGATTAGTGAAGCTGGCCGTAAAACGATCATAGAGTTAAACAAAGCTCAGGCCGCATGGGTAAATAGTCTTTCAGAGGGCTTAAGTGAAAACCAGATTAAGCAAGCTTTGAAGTTAATGGAAACTGTTAGAAAACAACTTGAATAAATAACTTCGAATCAAGAGGAGTAAGAAAGTGGCAAAATTTAAAGAACTTAACGACATAGTCGGCTTAGCTGATCAAATGCAATCAAATGAAGACGGCTCGATTATTCTCATTAACGTTTTCACGGTAGACCCTTCTGATGTGGACGCTCTACTGACTGCATGGCAACATGATGCCACATTTATGCGTAAACAACCGGGTTATATCTCAACCCAAATGCATAAAGCTATTGGTGGAAGTGGAACCTTTGTAAATTATGCCATATGGGAGAGTGTAGAGAGTTTTCGAAATGCCTTCACTCAGCCTGAGTTTCAAAAACGCATAGCTGCTTATCCGGAAAGTGCTGTTGCCTCACCTCACTTATTTAAGAAAATTGGCGTAAATGGTTTCTGCGTTGCCTAAACAGGAGAAGATCACAATGAATAAATCAATATTAATTATACTCAC
>JAHDBX010000287.1 GCA_020630145.1 Gammaproteobacteria bacterium
ATTTTTCCAATTGTTGCTACTGTTTTTGCAAGACGCTTACGGTATTCAACAGAAACAGCATGCAATTGGTCTGATAAAGTACCGGTTTGTTCGCCCACTGAAATCATACGAATAATATAGTTAGGGAATATACCAGCATTACGAAAAGAATCTGTAATACTAACACCATTTCGTATTGACTCAGATAGCTTTTCCAATTTATCTTTGTAAACCTCATCTGAAACAGCATCCGTTATAATTTCCAAAGAACGGAACATATCAATACCGGTTGCTAACAACAAATTAAAGTATTCTGTAATAAATGCTAGTACGGAGGCATGCCTGACAGGCCCTATTACAGGTAGAACATGTAAGAATTTGTGCACGTTAAACCTAAACTTTAAACTCTTCTTAGCTAAATTCTTAATAATAAATACACTTAGAAAGATACCTACAAATATGTAAAGTATATAACTCTGCACAAACTCTGATGCTCGCAATATAGCAACGGTAATATCCGGTAAGTCAACACCCATTTCAGTAAACAAACCGATAACTGTTGGCACAACAGCATAAAACCAAAACAACATAGCTAGAGACATTGAGCCAACAACAAAGGCGGGATACATCAAGGCTTGCTTAGTATCACTAATAATCTCTTGTAAGCGATACAAATGATTAGCAGCATCAAGCATAGTTCTATCTAAAGCGCCTGTTTCTTCACCAATACGTATTAACTGCACCACCATAGAAGGGAAAACGGACGGAAAGTGTTTTACAGCTTCTGTGACATTACTACCCGATTCTAAATAAAAAATAACGCCATCCAAGGTCTCAATCAAGGCCTTGTTATTATTTTCTAACACAATTTCTTCAAGCGCATCCATAACAGGTATACCACTCTTCAACATGATGCTAACACTTGCTAACACTTCTGCTACTTCAGTACGTTTAACCTTTGAACGTGTAGTTAAACTAAAGAGATTAAGCAAGTAGAAAAATATACCGCTTACACGTTTAACAAATATAACCGTATTACCATGCCTCTCAAGGTATGTGATAACTGAGGGCTCATTATCATACGGTAATTTAAGAATACCCGAGCCTACACGACCGCCTCCTTCAATTAATTTATAACGAAAAAAATTCATTAATGGGTGACCTGATCTTTCGTATAACCTAATACGCGTCTTATTTCATCTATACTACTTACGCCTTCAACAACCTTTTCTACTGCAACTTGGTAAATATCTTTAAAGCCATTTTTATACGCTATAGCTGTCATTTCTTCTAAATCAGCACCTCTTGATACAGCATAAGATAACTCTTTATCAAAAGATAATGCCTCATATATCAACGTTCTGCCAGAGTACCCCGTATCACTACAAGCTTCACAGCCGCAAGCTTCATATATGGTTGTATCGGTACCACTTAAAAATGTTCGTACTTCATCTGTAGATTCAACAGGTTTTTTACAATGTTCACAAAGTTTTCTAATTAATCGTTGGCTTATTATGCCTACCATTGCATCAGCCATTGTAAAATCAGGCATACCTAATGCTTTTAAACGCGGTATAGAACCAAGAGCACTATTTGTATGCAATGTTGATAAAACTAAGTGCCCGGTCACTGAGGCTGATAATGCAGTTTCTGCCGTTTCTTCATCTCGTATTTCACCAACCAAAATAACATCAGGATCGTGACGTAAAAAGTATCGTACCGCCGTTGAAAAATCATAACCGGCTTTTTTATTTACCTCTGTTTGACGTATAAGTGGTATTTGGTATTCAATTGGGTTTTCAACTGTAACGATATTTTTCTCAAGTAAGTTCAGTGCTTGCAAGGCTGCATAAAGTGTTGTTGTTTTACCTGAACCAGTAGGGCCAGTAATAAGAACAATTCCAGATGGTTGTTCAAACATAGCTTGCGTAAACTTAACATCCTCTTTATAAAACCCTATTTGCGACATACTCATAAAGGCTGTTTCCATTGGCAAGACACGTATCACCACGTTCTCACCGTAAGGGCAAACCACTGTTGATGCCCTCATATAATACTTGTTACTTAATATATCAACCTTAAAACTTCCGTCCTGCGGCAAACGTTGCTCAGATATATCCATGTTTGCCTTCATCTTTATCGATGAAACAAGACGCTTTAACTCATTAGGCAGTGACATCATCATATGCATAACACCATCAATACGAAATAATAAATCAATATTGTTTGGCATAGGCCTAATATGTATATCTGAGGCACGATATTTAATAGCATATTGCAATACGTGATCTAATAAAGCATCTGCGCCTCTCACCATTTCCTTGTCATTTACCAATAACTTTATTTCTTTTTCAATTAAAGTTTCTATTGGGTTTTCTAAAAAATAATAGTAATAGTTTATTGCATTAATTAGCTTATCATTTTCTACAATGTAGAAATCAGGTGTTAAACCTACATGCCTAGTCACAATTTGCTGCAAGCTTTCAAAGTCAAAGCGGCTAGTGGCGATTTTCACGACGTTACCTTCTTTGCTTATTGGCAATATATTATTGGTAAGACATAGTTTTTTATTGAAAATCTGTAGAACATCTTGATTAATTCTCGCAGAGTCCAAATCTAAATACTGTTTTTTTTCCTGTTCAGCCATGGTTGTAGCAATATCATATTGCGTTACAAATCCCATATTTTCTAAAACTTCGCCTACTCTTTCTCCAGATACTTTTTGCTTCTTTAAAGCATAGGCAATATGCATATCCTTAATAAGACCTTTATCTTTTAACAGCTCACCTATTTGTTTACGCTGACCTTGCATTTAGCCTCCCTGTAAAAATAAAAATAAAGCTATACTCATTGTAACAACTGACAAGCAAGCGATCATTTTTCGCTGATGTTTAAAAAAAAAGTAAAAAACGGATGTGAATTTTAATTCATCAGCAGCAAGTGTAA
>JAHDBX010000288.1 GCA_020630145.1 Gammaproteobacteria bacterium
TTTTTACTTTTTCCCATTGGCCGCTGCCCAGTCTGTGTAAGGGGGCTGTTTCAGCTGATGCGCCAGTATAGCGGCTAATTAAATGTAGCGATGACACGGGTACATATAGCTTATCTTCATCAGCATACTCGAGTAATAAAAACTCGGTTTTCATACCTTTAAGGTCTAAGGTAGTGAGTCCAAGAAAACGGCCAACACCATTTTCGTCATGTACTACCGGTGCGCCTTCTACAAGATCGGTTAACATGTTTATGGTTATTTCAGCAGATTGCTGGCGACGTTTGCGGCGTTTTTGTTGTGATGCGCGTGAGCCAAAAATGCTGGCCTCGCAAATAATAGCAAACTGTTCTGTAATTAAGCCTTCACGTAAGGGTGTAACAGCAATGCTATGAGGAGGTACTTGTTCGATAAAGTCTTGCCAACCATTAATGCTTGTTGGGCTAACATTGATATTTTTAAGAAAATCAATAAAATTTTCTCTTCGTCCAGGTGATTCAGCGCTGAATAAAATGCTGCCCTTAAAATCTTTTAAGAAGTTTTGTAAGCGTTCACTTGGGTTCGTGCTATGCGGGTTTAAACTAAGGTCTATAACTTTTTGTGCTACAGCGTTTATGCCATTTTTATTGATGCTTGTATCAATTTGATAATTTTGCAGCGTGATGTTTTTTTGTGCTTGTATAGCAGTCGTTATTTCTTCACTATTAAGGTACAACATTTCAGGTGATAAAATAGGCCGTTCAATATCGTGCCGACGTTGTTCATAGCGGCTGTGAATATCATCAATATGCAAATTTACATGATTAAGCCAGTCTTGCTGTACAGCAATATTGATATTTTGGGGTAAGTAGTCAAACAAGCTTGCTGTGTTTTCAAAAAATAAAGGGAAATAGTATTCACAACCTGCTGAGGCAATACCTTCGCTAATATCGGTATAAATAATATTGTTTTGCGGGTTGCCTTCAAATGTATTTCGATATCGTTGTCTAAAGTTGCTAATCGCATCTTTGTCGAAGGGAAATTCACGTGCAGGCAAACACTCAATAACATCAATAGTTTCTTCTGAGCGTTGACTGCTTGTGTCAAAGTAATGCAAAGATTCTATTTCATCATCGAACAAGTCTATTCTGATAGGCCGGTTATTCCCCATTGGGAATATGTCGATAATAGAGCCACGTATCGCAAATTCGCCATGTTCATATACTTGGGTAACATTTATATAGCCAGCATTGCTTAACTCTAGGCGAAGCTTTTCACTGTCGACGATATCGCCTTTTTGGAGTATTAGTGTATTGTTTCTAACAAAATCTACAGGTGGTAGTCGTTGTACTAATGTTTGTGCTGCTATTAGTACAATGCCTTGTGTAAGTTTGTCTAGTTGATACAGCGTTCGTAAACGTTGTGAAATAATATCTGGGTGCGGTGAGAATAAGTCATAGGCCAATGTTTCCCAGTCAGCAAGGTGGTGAACGGGTAAGTCTTGTGCAAAAAAATGAATTTCTTCTTCTAAAAATGCCGCTTCTAAAATAGAGTCAGTGACGACAAGTGTCAGGTTATTATTGCTACGTGCTAATTGTGTAATAGCGAGCGCTAAGCTTGAGCCGTATAAGCCACCTAATGTTGTTGTATTAGTAGTTGGTGCTGTAAATAAGGAAAAGTCGCTTTGCATAAGTTCGGTATTACTGGAAATATATTAGAAGAAAGGCGCAGATTATATCTGCATTTAGATGGTTTTACTCAGGTTTAATATTGGCGACTTAAAGATGTCTTGTACGCAAATGTTATTGCCTATTAAAGGAAATACATTTTTGTCATTGTAGAGTTATAAGCCCAGAGTGCTAGCTTTAAGCTTAACGGCAAATAAGTCAGTTAATATTAGCGGATTAAGTCTGGTGTGTTTTGAAAAAAGCTATCGCCTAAATTGGTGGCATTATCTTCTACTGGGGTAGATGTGTCTGAGCTTTCTGTTGTACTAGTTTCAGGCTCAGTTGCGCTGATTTCAGTTCCATTTACGTTTGTATTTGGAAGTACTAAGCCATCTGTGTTACTGTTGCGCTAGTTTCCGGAGCGATGCCAAATTCTGCTTCAACTGAGCTCATCATTGAACCACGTTTAGGTAGCTGGGCAAAAGCCGCGTGGCTTAGTGATAGACCGATTATAAAAATGATTATTCTAATTTGCATTACATCTCTCCCGATAAGCTTAAATATACCAGCTTTCCCAGTAATTTAAAATGTATGGAGGGGCTTTAATTGTGGCTTAATTGGCAGCTTTTCATTCGCTAGTTTACCAATATGTAGCAAGATTTGAACTTCGTGCACGCTGATGTATCATATTTGCTCAAGTTGCTTGTTAAAGCCTTATTATGCTCTAATACTATTATGTTTAAACCTTATCAAATTTTTGTAGGTCTACGCTACCTACGGGCTAAGCGTGACAACCACTTTATTTCGTTTATTTCATTTATATCGGTTTTTGGGATAGCGATTGGTGTCTGGGCTCTAATTACCGTTATTTCTGTAATGAATGGTTTTGAAAAAGAGCTAACGCAACGCATTCTAGGTATGGCCTCGCATGCGACGATTAATCGTTTCGATGGTCAAATAAAGTCGCCAGGGCAAGTCATTGAAAAGGCTTTGCTGAATACCTCTGTTCTAGCGGCAGCGCCATTTACTGATGCGGAAGTCATGATCTACCAGTCAAGTCGAGTCAGTGGTTCCTTATTACGTGGTGTAGAGCCAGAGCAAGAAATTTATGTGTCTGATATTGCCGAAAAAATGGTGACGGGTGATATCAGTCAACTGCAAGCAGGGGAATACAATGTTGTATTAGGTAAAGAGCTGGCATCAGCGTTGGGAGTGGTCATCGGAGAGAAGGTGTCAGTTGTGTCACCACAAACTAATATAAC
>JAHDBX010000289.1 GCA_020630145.1 Gammaproteobacteria bacterium
TGAAGCATGGCTGCATAGTTTTATTGCAGCACCCCCCGATTATTTAATTATTTTGACGGGAGAGGGTGTTAACCGTTTATCAGGTTTTGCAGAGCGAGCGGGTTTAACCGAGAAGTGGAAAAATGCTTTGCAAAATACCTATAAATTAGCACGAGGTCCTAAACCTAATCGTGCACTTAAGCCGCTAGGTGTGCAAGCTGATGCGTTAGCTGAGTCACCTACTACTGATGGCATTATACAAAGTTTAGAAAAGATAGATTTAAGTCAGGCTACAGTTAGCGTGCAATTATATGGTGAGAATCCAAACGAGAAGTTGCAAAATTATTTGCAATCAAAGGATGTTAATTACAATGTCGTTGCGCCGTATATTTATGCTTCTGATAGTGAGACAGAAGAAGTCATTACATTAATAAATGCGATGGCCGATAAAAAGATCGATATGATTTGTTTTACTAGTCAGCCGCAATATACGCGTCTTGAATCAGTTGCCAAAAAACATTCGCTTGAGTTGAAATTAAAAGCAGGCTTAAAGGCAATAAAGGTTGCGGCAATAGGCCCGGTTGTAGCAGAGCAATTAAGCAATGCAGGTTTTGCGGTTGATTTTATGCCAGACGATCAATTTTTTATGAAACCAATGGTGTCTGCAATATCGAATAAATAGGAATAGTACCTAGGCAAACGTATCAGAAACTTGACTTATATTGTTAGTGTTGCTATAAATACATTGTGCAAAGAGGCACGTGACATAATTAAGCGACGCAGCTAAACATCAGTTTGTTGTATTCTAAGTGTCTATGTGCCCCATATCGCATTCCTCACATTTTATCCTCATTCTGGATGTTTAGTTCGCTCCTCAAAATAACTGGGAGAACATCCATGAAGAAATACTTCATTACTCATTGCCTTGCTTTTATCATTGCATGTTTTGGCAGCACAGCATTTGCTGAGATAAAAGTTGGCGCTATCTTTGATTTAACAGGTGGTTTAAATATTTATGGTATTCAACAGAATAGAGCTTTAGAGCTTGCTGTTGAAAGTATCAATGCTCAAGGTGGTGTGCTAAATGAGCCTGTTAAAGTAATTAGTTATGACGCTCAGTCAGAACTTAGAAAATATACGCAGTATGCAAATACAGCTGTTCTTCGCGACGGTATTACAGCAATGTTTGCAGGTTTAACAAGCTCATCTCGTGAAGCCATGCGCCCAATTTTCCGTAAAGCAAATTTACCGTATTTTTATTCTTCTTTGTATGAGGGCGGTGCGTGTGACAAACAGTTATTTGTTACAGGTGCTTCTGCTTCGCAGCAGTTAGAGCCTTTAATTAAATGGTCTATCGAAAAATATGGGCCTAAGATGTATATCATGGCGCCTGACTATAATTTTGGCACAATATCAGCTCACTGGATTCATGAATACGCTAAAAAATATGGTGGAAAGGTTGTCGGTGAAGAGTTTCTTGCTTTAACTGTTACAGACTATTCTCCAACTATTCAAAAAATCCAACAGTCCAAACCAGACTTTGTTGTGGCATTGCCAGTAGGCTCAAATCAAACAGGTTTTCTTGAACAATTTGCTGCGGCTGGTTTAAAGAAAAATATTGGCGTTGTGTCTTCAAACTATGGTTCGGGTAACCAACAAGTTGTACTTTCTCCTGCAGCAGGCAAAGGTATCATTGCAAGTGATGCTTATTTTATGTCAGTAGATACAGCAGAAAATAATACGCTTGTAAAAATGTGGAATAAAAAATACGGCGATGACACACCAATTGTGTCTGGCGCTGTAAATGTTTGGAATGCGGTGCATGCATGGGCAGCAGCTGTTGAAAAAGCGGGCAAAACCGATGCTAAAGCTGTAATTGCAGCATTAGAAAGTGGCGATATTAGTTTTGATGCGCCTAATGGTAGAGTGTCTATGGAAGCAGGCTCTCACCATATGCGTCAGAATATTTATATTGTTGAAGGCGATGCAAATCATAAATTTAAAGTGGTAGAAGTTTTTGAAAATGCTGCGCCAACGTATGAAAATCAAGTTTGTGATTTAGTGAAAAATCCGAAGCTTGCTGAATCTTTTACACCTTAATCCTAATCTTTAATCTAATGCGTGCCTTCATTGAAGGCACGCCCTTCAAAGGGGAAATTTATGGAACTCGACTATCTAGCGACGGTTCTTCTATCATCTTTGTCTAGTGGCGCTATTTTATTAATAGCGACAATAGGCTTAGCGGTTGTATTTGGTTTGATGGGAGTCATCAATTTAGCTCATGGTGAGTTTTTAATGATAGGTGCATTTGCTGCACTCACGGCGACAAAGATGGGCGTGCCTTATATTTTATCTATTCCTATTGCTGTAGTGATTACCATGATAATTGGTGCAATAGTTGAAATTTTAATTATCAGCCGTTTGTACGGTCGTATATTCGATACGATGCTTGCAACCTGGGGGCTGAGCATGGTGTTTTATCAATTAGCTGTAGTAATTTTTGGTACGGCAACTTCTGGTATTGGTATGCCTCAATATAGTATCAGTATTGGTGGCTATAGTTTGGCTGCTTATCCGCTATTTATGATAGTTGTTGCTATTTTAATGTTAGTTTTAGTGTATTTATTAATGACTAAGTCAGTGTATGGAATGAAAGCGCGGGCTTCTATTCAAGTACCTGAAATGGCGCAAGCTATTGGTATTGATTCATCTCGAGTTAATACACTGACATTTTCAATAGGTTGTGGCTTAGCTGGTTTTGCTGGTGCTGTATTACTCCCTATTGTTCCTGCTACACCTTCAATGGGTTTAGCGTTTGTCATCAAAGGTTTTCTAGCCGTTGTTGTTGCTGGACCGGTTGCTTTAACCGGAAGTGCATTAACCGCTATTGGCTTAGGTGGTGGCGCATCTGTTAC
>JAHDBX010000290.1 GCA_020630145.1 Gammaproteobacteria bacterium
AATAAATATAAATACGATTATGGCCGAAGAAAAAAAATTGAATAGTAGTAATATTATTTATATGTTGCGTACTGCGCAGCAACACCATGTGCAACTTAGTTTAATGGCTGACCAGAAAGCTAGCTTTTTAATTGCGGCATCATTTGTTGTTTTGTCTATACTGGCAGGCTATATCGCTAATGGCAATATTTCGGTCATTATTATATTTGTCGCTGGTATATTGTTTACAGCAGCTATCTTTGCAATATTGGCTATTATGCCAAGGCATCGTTACCGTCATCCTATTGGCGTTACGGATAATATTCTATTTTTTGGTAACTTTTCTCAACTTACATATGAAGAGTATCTGCAAAGAATGCAGGAAAAAATGAGTAGTGATGAGTCAATTTATGAAACAATGATTCATGATATTTACTCTATGGGTAAGATATTAAATGATAGAAAATATCGTTTCTTAAGTATTAGTTATCGAGTATTCTTCTTTGGTTTACTAAGTTGCCCAATTATTGGAGCTATAGAATACTTCTATAAGCTTAACTACGCTTTCTAAGCGTTTATCGATAAAACTTTAGATAACAAACACGTTAGTTGAGTAAGTGTATTCACGCGTTTATGCGCTCTCAATATAACTGCTATTACTGGCTTATGCCGTTTGGCCTTAGGCTTCATTAACACTACATGCTACTTCACTGCTTGTTTCACCTGTATTAGTCCGTACATAATTGGCATACCAGAATGGTCAAACGTGAGCAGAATCTTCACTTGCTAAAGGGTTATTAGCTTGCCTTACTTTTATAGCGCTCCCTTTTAATGTTGGCCCACATGGAAATATTGTTAGAAGGGGTCAATGCGATATGTTATGAAATGAATAGTAGTTAAGCCACTGTAGATGCATAGTGCTGTATAAGCTAATTATAGATGAAGCTATTCGCATATTTGGCGCTGTATTAATACTATATCTACAGCAATGTAATTTGTTTACATTTCAATAGTTTATGTATGTTTATATGTTCAATACCAAGTGGTTTATAAATTGATCAAGATATTACTATTTAGGCCGTTAAATTTGAATGGCCTCATTGGTATGTATGCTGTGAAAAACTCCTATTAAGAGAGTGGCCTTTTCAATGTTTTAGGTAGTAAGTTATATAAATATTTATAAAAATGACGAAATTAAAAGCGCAAGGTGATCAAGTGGTTTCTCCTCAGATTTTATGTGTTGATGATGAACATGCAATACTGTCTTCTTTACGACGCATTTTTAGACGTGAAGGCTATAAAATTATTACAGCATCTAGTAGCGCAGAAGCGTTGACAATATTAGAGAATAAACAGATAGATTTATTAATCACTGATATGCGTATGCCACAAATAAACGGTGATAAGTTATTGGCAGAAGCGGCTATACGATGGCCTAAAACACCGCGTATATTATTAACGGGTTATTCTGAAATAGAGTCAACAAATAGGGCTGAATCAGAAGGTGATATTTATTGTCGGATTGATAAACCGTGGGACGATGATGAGTTGATTTCAAAAGTTAACGAAGTTCTGCATGTAAATAGCCATTAAGAGTATATACAGTGTCAGCCGCCGAAAGTGAAATAAAACAAGAATACAGCAAAGAAAGAGTTGCTACTATTTTATGTGTGGATGATGAACCACAAATATTGTCTTCTTTAGAACGTTTATTTCGACGTCAAGGGTATAGTGTTATTACTGCAACGGGTGGGCCTGAAGCACTACAAATACTTACTGAAAAAAAAATAGACCTAGTTATATCTGATATGCGTATGCCAGAAATGACAGGGGCAGAATTACTGGCAGAATCAGCAAAGCGTTGGCCTGACATTGTCAGAATTCTACTAACGGGCTGATTTGGAGTCAAGCGTTGCTGCCATTAATGAAGGTCAAATATACCGATATTTATCTAAGCCATGGGACGAAGAAGCATTAAAATTTTCAGTGCAAAGTGCATTAGAAAAAAAATCCTTAAAAGATGAAAAGAAACGCCTTGAGTTATTAACTGAAAAACAAAATGAAAAATTAAAGTTACTGAATTCTTCTTTAGAAGAAAAAGTAAAAGAACGCACAGCTGAGTTACGTAAAGCAGCCGTGATGTTGAAAAAGTCATTTGCTAAGTTAAAAGAAGGCTATAAAGAGTCAATTCTAGTTTTTTCAAATATTATTGAATTACGCGATGGCAGTTCAAGTAGGAATGGACAAAATATTGCAGACTTTGCCAAGGCTATTGGTGAAAAAATGGGCCTTTCGGACTCATATTTAGAAGATATATATTTTTCTGGTTTACTTAGTAGCGTAGGAAAAATTGGTTTAGATGATGATATATGTAAGGTCCCTTATAATGAATTAACAACTAAGCAACGTGAGAAGTACCATCAATACCCAAAAATAGGGCAAACAATTTTATTACCATTGCCACGCTTAAATGAAACAGGAAATATTATACGCTCACATAAAGAGTGGTTTGATGGTAGTGGCTTTCCTGATGGTCTTTCTGCTGAAAGTATTCCAATAGGTGCTAGAGTGTTATCAGTAGCATCTGATTTTTATGCCATGCAAAGTGGCGAATTGACGAATAATGTCGCAACACGTGATGAGGCTTATAACTTTATTGTTGCAAGTTCTAAAGTTCGTTATTGCCCTGATGTTATTGAGGTATTTAAGACAATCTATCAGAAAAACCATGGTCAAGTTCAGCTTGTTAAGCAAATAAGTATTAGCTTAGACGATTTAAAAGCAGGCATGGTTTTAGCACGAGACGTTAGGTTTAGAGGCGGCATGTTGTTATTGAGAAGAAACCAAACCTTAAGTGATGAGTTAATAGCAAAAATTAGTAATGTATACGATGAAATGGAT
>JAHDBX010000291.1 GCA_020630145.1 Gammaproteobacteria bacterium
AAATCAGGTCGTGTATAACCACTGTAATTAAGCAAGAAACCTAGTGATACGGCGCTTAGGGTGATAATTAAGGTAGGGTCACGCCAAAAAGCACGTCGTTTAGCGGCATTATTATTAGTGGAGCATCTGGCCGCATAAGGAAATAAAATAGCGTAGTACACGACTTCTTCAAAGAGCTTTACGAGTGGTACTAAAGCAATGCCAGATTCACCTAAAAAAACCAATGATGCTAGTGAGCCAATCACGCCCATATTGGTATAAGCGCCAGCGGGCGCATAAGCGCCAAGTTGATGAGGTGTCATTTTTAGTATCTTGCCAGCACACAGGCCAACACCAAAACCAAATAACAATATGGCAAAACCTAAGACAGGCAGTATAAAAATAGCCTTGCTATTTAAGGGTAATTGCCAGATAGCTAACAATAAAGAAACAGGCACGGTAAAGCGCAAAGCAAAAAAAACGAATAAAGGCATAAACTCTTCTGTACAGGGCTTTTTCTTTTTAATCACTTGCCCAGTAATAAAACCTGCAATGATTACAGTAAAAATAAATAAAAATTGAGACATAAGCTTGTTGCTTTTATTAAGTTATAAGGGCTTATTAACAGGCAGGTTATGCGTACTAAATTGTAATTGATGTTTCTGCGGGAAAGATCGGTTCAGCAATGAAAATAAGAAACGTAAAATATTATTATGGCTGCTGGCTAAGCGTGTTAAAACAACAGTAGCTTTCACACTGCGGCGCGAAATTTTTACTTGCTCGCTGCTAGTGAAGCTTAAATTGTTATTTATTTTGCGTAAACTAAGCTGCGCCATGCCTATTGCCCATAGGCTAAACAAACGTAAGCCTTGTTCTTGTCTGGGAATTTGCAAAGTATAGTCCATGGCATTATGTAAGTGCGCAGCAGCTATCGCAATTAAGGTTTGCATAGCCAAAGAAAAATCTTTTGTCTTAGCGTGTTTGGGTAGCTCGCTTAAATCGATGTTGTGCTGCTTAAAAATATCTTGGGGCAACCAACACATACCACGTTGGTGATCAGTCCAAATATCTTTAAGGATGTTTGTCATTTGTAAGCCCTGACCAAATGATACTGATAAGGGCAGTAAGGTGTCACGTTGGCTGGCAATCTCGGCAGAGTAATCACAATAAAGCTCAGTCAGCATTTCTCCAACCACCCCCGCTACATGGTAGCAGTAGCTATTCATTTTACCTAAGTCGTCAAGGCCGGCTAACGAGACGCGGCTTTGAAAATAAATCATACCTTCTAGCATGGTGCGTACACAGCGCCTGAGTATAACTTGCTGTTGCTCAGGGAAAGAACGCATAATGCATATAACGCGCTGGGTGTTACGAATTAAATCAATTTCAGCTTCGGGCGTCTTGGTTGATAACTGTGAAGTAAAGTCATGAATAAAATCATCGCACTCAGCTGAATTATGTTCACAAATATACAGAAATTGTTTTGCTAGTGCCGTTTTGGCTTCAATTGAAATATAGGCATCGTCTTCGATAGTATCGGCTATGCGACAAAGCAAATAACCATTGCCAACAACATCACGTAAGGCTGGAGGTAGCTCTGGAATAGTAAGCGCGAAGGTTCTCGATACGCCTTGCAGTATATGGTTTTGATATTCTAGATCCGAAAGGCCTGAGCTATCAATATGCGCAAACTTAGGCATAGGTCTTTTGTACGTATTGCTCAACCATCGCCTGAAATTCTTCAGCAATATGGTCGCCTTTCAATGTGACGTCTTTTTCGCCATCAATATAGACAGGTGCAACAGGCACTTCGCCTGTGCCAGGTAAACTTATGCCAATGTTGGCATGCTTACTCTCGCCGGGGCCGTTTACAACGCATCCCATAACAGCAACGGTCATGTCTTCAACACCCTTATATTGTTTGCGCCAGACAGGCATCATTTCTAATAAGTAGCTTTGTATGTCTTTAGCTAATTGCTGGAAGTAAGTGCTAGTAGTACGGCCACAGCCGGGGCAAGCGACAACCATTGGCGTAAAAGAACGTATCCCCATAGTTTGTAAAATCTGTTGAGCCACAACAACTTCATTGGTTCGTGATTCATTAGGTTCAGGTGTGAGCGAAATACGAATAGTGTCGCCAATACCCTGTTGCAAAAGTAAGGATAAAGCAGCCGTTGAAGCTACTATGCCTTTCGAGCCCATACCAGCTTCAGTTAGCCCGAGGTGTAAAGCGTAGTCATCGCGCTTTGCCAGTTGTTCGTAAATAGTGACGAGGTCTTGTACACCGCTAGTTTTACAGGATAAAACAATCTTATCTTTGGCCAAGCCAATCTCTTGTGCTTGCGCAGCACTTTCCAGTGCAGACGTTATAATGGCTTCGTGCTGTACCTTTTGTAGGGGTAAAGGCTCATCAAATTTGGCATTTTCGTCTAATAAACGTGCTAATACAGCTTGATCTAAGCTGCCCCAGTTAACGCCTATACGTACAGGTTTGCCATATTTGATAGCTGTTTCTATCATAAAAGTAAATTGTTCATCACGCTTTTGGCCGCGACCTACATTACCCGGGTTAATACGGTATTTGGCAAGAGCCTCGGCACAAGCGGGGTATTTGCTTAATAAACGGTGGCCATTAAAGTGAAAGTCGCCTACCAATGGCACATCAAGGCCCATGGCTAATAAGCGCTCATGAATCTCAGGTACGGCCGCGGCCGATTCTTCATTGTTAACCGTAATGCGCACGAGTTCTGAGCCAGCACGTGCTAAATCAGCCACTTGGTTGCTAGTACGTATTACATCGGCTGTGTCCGTATTTGTCATAGACTGTACAACAACAGGCTTGCATCCGCCCATGGTAACGTTGCCGATATTGACAGCTTGTCGTTTTGAAGGAGATTGGCT
>JAHDBX010000292.1 GCA_020630145.1 Gammaproteobacteria bacterium
GCTCTACCACTGAGCTATTCCCGCAAACCTTATACAGCGCTACTGCTGTTGAGGACGCGTATTCTACTGCCTATTTTTTTTTCGTCAAGCCCTAATTACTTTTTAATATAAGGCCAAGCACTTGCAAAATAGCTAAACATTGATATTAGTGCTAAACCTGCAGAAATAAGCAGCAAAACTGTGCCTACTGGCTGCGTATCAATAATAAAAAATTTCTTACCATACAACAAGCAAATGATAGCCAGCATTTGAAATGTGGTTTTATATTTGCCTAAATTAGACACTTTTACAACATCACGTAGGCCTTTTTCTGCCATCCACTCACGCAAAGCTGAAATAAGGATTTCACGACTAATGATGATAATAGCCGGGATAGTAATATAAGCTAAATCGTAAATATAAAATATGTCTGAACTCAATAAAATAAGCGCAGCAGCAACAATGATTTTATCGGCAACAGGGTCTAAAAATGCGCCAAAAGGTGATTCCACCTGCCAACGCCTCGCTAAATATCCATCCAACCAGTCTGTCAACGAAGCCATAATAAATATTACGCAACAAATTAAGCGATTATTTTCTATATTTAACAAAAAAAACAGTACCAACAGTGGTACCGCGAATAAACGTGAATATGTGAGTATGTTTGGGATATTTTTATGCATGCTGGGTATTTTATAGATTAATGCAATTCTGCATAGATTAATTGTGCCATTTTTTTACTAATGCCTGAGACTTTCGTCATTTCTTCTACCGAAGAGCGTTGCAAACCTTGCAAACCACCAAAAGCTTTTAATAGAGCTTGCCTGCGCTTAGGTCCTAAACCTTCTATGTCTTCAAGCACTGAGCGTTTGCGCTGTTTACCACGTTGTGCACGATGCCCAGCCACGGCAAAGCGATGAGCTTCGTCCCTTACTTGCTGAATAAGGTGAAACGCCGGATGATCTGAAGCAAGGTTTAGCTCAGTACTCATATGCGGAACTATCAAGGTTTCTTCGCCTACAACTCTATCAGGCCCCTTAGATACGCCTACAATGCAAATGCTATCCAATGACAAGGTAGCCAGTACTTCTTGTGCCTGCGTAACCTGCCCTTTTCCCCCGTCAATCAGCAATACATCTGGCAATACAGCATCTTCTTTAACTAAACGTTGATAACGCCGTTCAAGCGCTTGATGCATAGCGGCATAATCATCCCCAGGCGTAATATTTTTGATATTAAAACGGCGGTAGTCAGCCTTTAATGGCCCTTCATGGTTAAATACGACACATGAAGCCACTGTCGCCTCGCCCATTGTATGACTGATATCAAAGCACTCGATACGCTCTGGTAACTTATCAAGTTCAAAGAGCTCTTGAAGTAGATTTAGACGCTTCATTACGCCTTGCCTTGATGCAAGCATACGCTGATGTGATTGCTTCGCGTTTTCTTTGGCCAACTCTAGCCAGCGTAAGCGCTCTTTTCGTACACTGTGCAATAAACTGACTTTATGCTGGCTTTTTTCGGCAAATAATTGACTCAATGCCGCCGCATCATCAAGTTTACTCGTTGTAATTATCTCCGCTGGTATTTCGTGCTTCAAGTAGAATTGTACTAAAAAAGCGGACAAGAGTTCTTGCTCATCCGTACCATCAGGTATTTTAGGACTTAGGCTCTTATTGCCTAGGATGCGTCCAGCACGTATAAAGAACACCTCAATTACGGCAATACCTGCCTCATAGTAACAAGCAATAATATCAACATCGCCTTTTTCACCTGCAACAGACTGCTTTTGTGATACATGACGTAAGGCACTGATTTGATCCCGTAATTCCGCGGCTTTTTCATATTCTAACTCGTTAGCGGCAACATCCATTGCCGACACCCATTCATTTATAATTTGCTCACTTTTACCTTGCAAAAACAATCTCACATGACGAATATCATGTGCATACTCAGCCTGACTAACCTCTCCGACACAAGGTGCTTTACAGCGCTTAATTTGGTACTGCAAACAAGGGCGACTTCGATTAGCAAAATCACTATCTTCACAAGGGCGAATTTTAAAAAGCTTTTGCAAAATATGGTTAGTTTGCCTTACAGCCCCAGAACTGGGATATGGGCCAAAGTACTCACCCTTTTTCTTTTGCGCGCCTCTGTGAGAACTCAGCCGTGGGAAATCATGCCCAGAGAGTAAGATGTATGGATAGCTTTTATCATCGCGTAACAATACGTTGTAACGAGGCTTAAACTCTTTAATTAAGTTATGCTCAAGAATGAGTGCTTCACTTTCTGTATTCGTCACCGTAATTTCTATATGCGAAATTTGTGCAACTAAACGTTGTGTCTTTATTGCCTGGTTATTACTACGAAAATATGAAGATAATCTGTTCTTTAAATTTTTTGCTTTACCAACATAAATAATTTCATCGGCTTTTTCTTCGTGCGCAAGGAACATTCTATACACACCAGGGTTTGAAGGTGTATTTTTGAGGAATGTTTTAGAGTCAAAGGACATAAGCGAATTATGCCTGTTTTTATAAATAGATGTTACTGCTTACTTGTCTGAACTATCAAGCCCATACTGTATTGTTAACTTGGTTAATTCAACATCATTAGAAACGCCTAATTTTTCTAATAAGCGTGCTCTATATGTACTCGTTGTTTTAGGACTCAAGTGCAGCTCGTCAGCAATTTCTCGATTACTTTTACCCGCACTAATTTTCATAAGTACTTCCATTTCACGGCGACTTAAACTTTCAACAGGAGATTCATTATCTTGTACAGCAGACAAGGCTAATTTTTGAGCAACCGCCGGAGAAATATATTTATGGCCACTAAAAACTTGTTTAATTGCTTTGATCATTTCATCAAAGTCAGAGCCCTTGGTCAAATATCCTGCT
>JAHDBX010000293.1 GCA_020630145.1 Gammaproteobacteria bacterium
CGTTGTTGCAATTAGACAATGAATAGCCGGCTGCATCGCTGGCTTCGTTACCGGCCGATACAACAATAAGTGAGCCGGCATTAAAGGCCGCATCTATAGCACTTTGTAGTGTACTGGGGCAGCTTGTTGTTGGGCTACCAAGACTAAGGTTAATAATTTTTGCCGGTGTTGGTGGTGGTGGTGGGAGGTTGATATCGACGATACCTGCTGCCCAGCGTATTGCATCAGCGGTATCGGTGTAGTCTCCGCCGCAGCGAGCCAGTACGCGAATAGGCATAATGCTAGCAGACCAGTTGATGCCGGCGATGCCGCTGGCATTGTTGCTATTGGCTGCAATGACGGAGCTTACTGATAAACCATGCCAGCTGCTTGATGATGGCAGTGGGTTGAGTGGGCAATCGCCAAGGCCAACACCGTCGCCAGGGTCAGAGGGGTCAGCGTCTCTACCGGGGGTGCCATCGTTATCGATGAGGTTGCCGTTTAAGTCTGTGCCTGTATCAGACACAAAGTCGTAACCTGCGATATAACGACCGCTTATATCACTATGCGCTAGGCTGCCAGTGTCGAGTACGGCGACGACAGTATTGGTGCCGGTTGTTGTATCCCATGCTGTTTCTGCATTGATGCCGCCAACAGCGTTGTTCAGTGTCCATTGGTTGGCATACGAGGTGTCGTTTGGCAGTAGTGCGGGATAGAGTTTGCCATTAAGTTCGGCATATTCAATATTGCTTTGTGCATTTAAGTCAGCCAGTAAGCTATGTAGTGCTGTTGTACTTAGAGTGTCATGGGTTTTATAGGTATAGACGTGGTTGCTGGATTGCTTTTGTATGCTGAAGTTTTTTTTGCTGAGTGTATTTAAGCCAGATAAGCGATTGCTGCTAATGGTTTTGTTGATGTTTTCTTGTGTATTATCGTGCTTGTATTTAATTAAAATTTCAGCGGCGGCCAAGCTCTTGGCTGATGCTAATAATGTGAGAAGTAATAGCGTTGTTTGCAGACGTTTTTGCATAAGGTAAAGCTAGCCAATAGCGAGATCAGGATCAACTGATAATGGCATATTTTTTTTAAAAATTCAGTAAAAATAGACGGTTTTTAGGGCTATACCTTATTTAAGGGCTTTAGTATTGCGCTTGGCATTGATTTTTAGTGAGATAAATATCAGAATGTAAAGATATATAGGAATCAAGAATTATGTTCGCAAAAATCCAAGCACTATTTTCTGAGCCAGAAGCTGAAAGTACAGTTTCGGAAGAGTATAAATTGCAACTTGCTTCGGCTGTGTTGCTTATTGAAGTAGCGAAGGCTGACTTTGTTAATGACCCTGAGGAAGAGGCGGCTATTCGTGCGTCGTTACAAAAACATTTTTCATTAAGTGATGAAGAAGTTGATAGTTTATTTGCTGATGCCAGTGCAACAGGTGAAGATGTGATTTCTTTGCATAGTTTTATCAGAACGATTAATGAGTCTTGTGATGATGAGCAGAAAGCCTTTTTGATGGAGCAGATGTGGCGTGTGGCTTATGCGGACGGGTCTTTGGATAAGTATGAAGATTATAATATTCGTAAGATTGCAGACTTATTGTATGTCTCACATAAAGTGTTTATTCAAACCAAGCAAACGGTGCTTGCTGAAGTTAATAAGTAACAAAGGCATAACAAATAGCTGGGCAATAAAAAAGGCCGCATAAATATGCGACCTTAAAATTTGTTTGGTGTTGTGTTTTACACCATTTCTTTTAAGCCTTTAAGCGGTAAAACTTTTACAGTTTTACGAGCTGGTTTAGCTTTAAATACAGTTTCTTCGCCAGTGAAAGGGTTAATACCTTTACGTGCTTTTGTAGCAGGCTTTTTAACAACTTTAATCTTCATTAGTCCTGGTAGATTGAAATAACCTGGGCCACGTGACTTAAGGTTCTTTTCAATTAATCCAGACAGTGAGTCCAACACGGCTTGTACTTCCTTGCGTGATAATTCTGTTTCACCAGCAAGGTGAGCTAAAATTTCACTTTTAGTAGGTGCTTTTTTTTCAGTGGCCATCCACTTACTCCTGTTTTATAGGTTTAAATTAAGTTTCGCAAAGATAGCAGCATTTTACGGTTTAGGGAATAAAAAAAAGGCGAATCAGCTCAAAAAAGGCCTATTTTTTTAGGTAAAAAGTCGATTTGCAGGGTGAAATGTTTATTTGCGTTTAAAACGGTAAATAACCAGTTCTGCAAATAGGTTGGGTAATATCCGCATTAATAGGTTTGAGCGGTGCATATTGTTTAGTGCAACGCGCTCAATGATGGTGATATTCATTTCTTTACACGTTTTTTCAAAGTCTCTTAGTGTGCATAAATGGATGTTTGGTGTGTCGTACCATGTGTGTGGTAAGGCCTTAGTGACAGGCATTTTTCCCATTAATAGCTGCCAGCGTGAACGCCAGTGGCCCATGTTAGGAAATGAAATAATGGCTTCTTCGCCTACACGCAACATCTCTTTTATGAGTTTGTCGGGGTAGGTCATGGCTTGTAGTGACTGTGTCATGATGACGGTATCGAAGCTGCTATCTTCGAAGTTATCTAGGCCATTATCTAAGTCAGCTTGAATAACGTTTACATTTTTTTTCATGCAGGCAACGATTGAACCGTGATCAATTTCAAGGCCATAGGCTTTACATTGGTGCTTTTGCTGAAGCTCAGAAAGCAATTGTCCATCACCACAACCTAAGTCGAGTACTTTGCTTTTAGGTGTAATCCATTGTGGTATGAGTTGTAAGTCGGCGCGCATAGTCATCTCATTTTTCTCCTGCTATATCACCGGCTATATCAATAGCTTGTAGATAGGTTGAGAGGCTGGAGTGATAGTCTTTATAGTCGAGT
>JAHDBX010000294.1 GCA_020630145.1 Gammaproteobacteria bacterium
ATCTACAACCGAATCACTCCTGCTTTCACTTACATCATTGAGCAAAGTTGTTTTCCCAGCCCCAGCTATAAAAACAAAAGCGCCAAAAGCCAATAAAAGTAGACTAATAACTATATATACAACCCGTTTTTTCATATAGACCCTATATATAAATGACCCAGTAATGACTTATTATTTTAGTCTTAAAACACATATCGTTTTCGCCAATATTAAGTGCAATTACCATACCAGCAGGCACCTTCATTTAAGTTATTGATTTTCTTCACCAAACTAACAAAGGCATAATCTATATGAGTAGATACCTATACAAATGTGTACTTACTCACACACTCACATACCCAAAAGTATATTAGCTTTATCAAACAATAATAAAAGCCTTAGTGACTTTATTGTGTAAAAACGAGCTAGCCATTAATTTATAAGCTCTGTAAGATGCTTATTTGCATGACTTAATTTCGTAATAAGAAAAAATAATCTTTTTACCTGGCCCTCTTTTTCTAATACAGGCATATGAATACCACAACCCTTAAAAAAATTGCTGTACTAGTACCAGGGCTTATTTGCATGGGGCTTGGCGGTTCTCTTTTTATTTTAAGTAATATTGGGGCTGATACGTTTAGTCTTTTCTTGCAAGGCTTAAGCAAACAATTAAATATTACTATTGGCCAAGGTAATATCGCAGTTAATTCTATTTATGCCATTCTAATTTGCTTTCTAGATAAAAAATATATCAAGATAGGCACATTAATAGCCGTCTTTACTATTGGCCCAGTTATAGATTTAAGCATGTCTATTTTAAGGCCTGTATTCGAACAAGATATGCATTTTATTATTCGTTTGGGTAGTATGTTATTTGGCAACATTTTAATTGCCTTTGGCATTGCTGTTGTTTATAGCGCCAAAATTGGTATGCCTCCTAACGACGCCATTCCCATTATTCTTGCACAAAAGGCAGACTTACCTTTTAAATGGGTACGTATTAGCTATGACTTTACAATGGTTGCTATTGGTATAGCAATGGGGGGTGTTTTTGGTATCGGCACAATTATTTGCGTGTTTATCACTGGGCCTTTAATTGCATTCTTTATGCCACCTGTAGAAATGGCAACTGCTAAAATGATTGGCACTTATTCACCATTAAGTTAAATGATATTTATAAGGGAAGCAAATGGAAAGTTTAGAAAACGAACTAAAAGAAGCAGCCAAACTTAGTAAATACTTAGCTAAGCGCAATTATATATTAGCTTATAGTGTTACCTTAATTTCAGTTTTCGCCAGCATAGCAGCGGGTATATTAGTCGCACTAAAAAACTTTGATCCGGTACTTCTCGCTATTATTGCTTCGCTACCCGCAGGCATGATGACCTTTAAAGCGGTATTTCGCTTCGAACAAAAGTCAGCATGGTTTTGGCAAAAGAATAAAAAGCTAGAACGACTGTACCGTGCTTTAGCTTATGAAGGTGCAAGCCCTGCTGCTATCAGCAAAGAATTTAGCCAAGTCGAGTCTGAAATGGAAAGCAGTTGGGTGTCATTTGGCACGACTGAAAATAAAGCAGATTAAGTATTAGCTATGCAAATCCAGCTGCACAGGGCAATGGTCCGAACCCATTACATCGTTTAATATATCTGCATCTTTAACTTTATCGATAATACTGCTTGAAGTCAGGAAGTAATCTATGCGCCAGCCTACATTCTTTGCTCGTGCCCCAGCCCTATAACTCCACCAACTGTACTTAACTTCATCTGGCTTAACATGACGAAAGGTATCAACAAAACCTTTTTCAACTAAATTATTCAAACCATCTATTTCTTCTTGCATATAGCCAGCTGACTTATTGTAGTTTGGCTTAGGCCGCGCCAAATCAATTTCTGTATGCGCAACATTAAGGTCGCCACAAACAATAACCGGTTTCGTTTTTTCTAAATCTTTTAAATAGCTTAAAAAAGCACTATCCCAGGTTTGACGATACGGCAAGCGCTTTAACTCGCTGCCTGAATTAGGCGTATAAACAGTTACTAAAAAATAGTCCTTATATTCAGCAGCAATAACACGGCCTTCTTGGTCATGCTCTTCTATACCCATATCCATGGTCACAGACAAGGGTTCTTGCTTACTTAATATAGCGGTTCCAGAATAACCTTTTTTTACAGCCGAGTTGCAGTAAATATGGTAACCCTCTATTACGCTTAGGGCTTCTATTACTTGTTCATCTTGAGCTTTAGTTTCTTGTAAGCACAGCACATCAGTTTCCATATCGGCGAGTGATTGCGCAAAGTCTTTTTTTAACGCTGCTCGAATACCATTTACATTCCAAGATACAAGTCTCATTTTTTAACCTCAATTATATTGAGTAAAATTTTACCAGTACAGAACAGAACTTACCAGCTAGGCCGCCAGTATATTTAAGAATAGTAAACGGTTTTATTGTGCTTAAACGCACGTAGACATATCAGGCCATAATATCTATTAGATACTCTTCAGTTTCCTGAATCGTTTTTATTACCTGCATATTAGCTTTTATGTGCTGACTGGTTTGTTTTAACTCTACTAGATCAGAAATCAGGTCAGTATCTTTTTTCGCATCATCCGTAGTACCATTTTGCGCAATAGAATATGCCGTTTGATTTATAGTATATAAACCACGGTTAATAGCTTGGCTGGCAATATTGTAACTATTGTTATTAATATGCATACCGTTATAGCTGCATATAAAAACACTTCTGTAGTATTTTTGTTGCCGCCACGATTAGCGGCAATAAAGTGTATATTAGCGGTTATAAAAAACCTATTGAAAGGAATATTGCCTAGCTTTATGGCAATTGGTTACTACCTAAATTAAAC
>JAHDBX010000295.1 GCA_020630145.1 Gammaproteobacteria bacterium
GCTAACTAGCGAATTAACCAGTGTATTTTTATCATCAATCAGCAAAGGTAAGTGCCCCATATTAGGATAGGTCTCAACCTCAATCAAATCTGTTTTTTCAATGCTTTCATACATATCATATAATTGATCTTTGTAATTATAGTTATGATATACGCCGCCTGTAAAAACATATTTCACATCAACTTTTCTATCCAGCAACTTCTGTAAGTTTTGCTCACTTTCTTCCAAGGGCAAAGACTCTAAAAAATCTATGCCAGCCGACTCCGACTCACTACTCATATAAGTTCGTTTCGTATACCAGCCCAATGACTTTAATGCTTTTCTAAATGGTCGATAAATACTAAAACGTACTTTACTTTTTGCCGTTTCGTATGCATTAGCATCAATTAAGTACATGCCCGTTACACGCTCATCACTCACGCCTGCACGAAATGAATCTTCAGCGCCAGAGCACAAGCCACTCAATACAAACTGCTTAGATGAACGAGTACTAGCCATATAATCCATCGCCGTTTTAATATCTGACATTTTTCGTTCTTCAAGTGTTTTGTCTGCTAAATCACCATCACTGCTGTCGCCAATACAGCTCAAATCAAACCTTAATGACACAAAGCCCAGCTTAGCGAGCTCTCTAGCCATCAAAACATATAAGCGATGAGGACCAATTTTATTTAACAAACCTGCATTAATAAAAACAAACGTAGGTTTATCAGGGTCAATACTACCCGGCTCAGTAACAACCCCAACCAAACTATGTTGTGTAGTACCAAACTGGCAGGCTAACTCTTTCATACTTTTTCCTGAAAAATATCTAATGCCAATTTCACAACTTCAGGCGAGGTCAACACATCATCCTGTCGCATAAAGTCATACCAAGCACCATTTGATTCAAGCTTATGCAATACATATTTGCTTTGATTATTCGATAAATTATCTACATCAGCACTTGCAATAACACTTATATCCAAATCTTTGCTCGTATCAATAGACAATGCATTTAGCTCTTCTAGGTTAAGGTCTGAATAATTAAAAGCCGACAGTTGATGATGACATTTTTTGTTACGTATACGTCGCCCCCACCGATAATTGTAAAGGTCTTTAACCATCTCCTGCTGTAAAACTTCCAGCTTAGACATATGCTCTTGCCCTTTTAAAACAGGATCCCAAAGCACAACCTTATTAAGTTCAACGCCATCTACATTCATCAATAATGTAGCACCCAAGCGTGAGGCAAATGCCGATATAGGGTTACCGTTTATATCCCGTAAATACTCTATCGCTTCTGATATATCACTCTGCCAACGCGTAGCCGTTGCTTCTTCATCTATACCTAAAGAATCACCCGTACCAAAATAGTCAAAGCGCATAACATCATAACCTTGCCTAGCAAGTCGTTCTGACAACATTTTTGTAAGCCTATAACTACGTACATATTCTTGAGAAATAGGTGGGCATATTAAAATTGATTCTTCTTTCCTATTGCCAACAGCAGCATAATATATACCATAAATATCACCTTTAGCACCAAAATAAAAGGTCTGCATATCTATAGAAACCGTATCTGTTACGTTTGACTTCAACGCCATACTACTATCAGAGCCGCATAAACGAGCAATATTTTGTAACGAGTCTAAAATAATATTCTGGAAATTAAGTTTAACGCCAAGCTCATCTTTGATTTGCACAATAAACTTCATTGCCAAAAGAGAGTGTCCGCCTATTTCAAAGAAATTATCCAACAAGCTTATTTTTTTAACACCTAACAAGCCAGTCCAAATAGTCGCTATACGTTTTTCTATATCCGTAACAGGAGCAATGTAATTTTCAGACTCAACATTATCGTCATCTTGCGGTGTTGGTAATCGCTTACGGTCAACCTTACCGTTAGGTGTTAAAGGAAAGCTATCGAGCGTAACAAAATGTTGTGGCACCATATAAGGAGGCAAGTCATTTGATACAAAGGACTTTATTTCTTGATAGCCAACATTGTCAACAAGCGAATAATAAGCAACTAAGCGTGCATCACCCGGTACATCTTCACGTACAATCACCACACATTGGTTTACGCTATCATGCTTACTAATAACAGACTCTATTTCACCCAATTCTATTCTATAGCCACGTACTTTAACTTGGTTATCAATACGATTTATATACTCAATATTACCATCAGGTTTATAACGAACTTCATCACCCGTTCGATATAATAATGAGCCAGCAGAGTCAAATGGGTTATCAATAAAACGTTCTGCATTTAACTCAGGGCGATACAGATAACCACTTGTTACTCCATCACCGCCAATATATAACTCTCCGGAAGATCCTAAAGGAACTTGCTGCATCTGCTCATCTAAAATATAGACTTGCGTATTAGCAATAGGCTTGCCTACCAAAATAGTCGCATCGGCATCTTCAACATGAAAACATGTTGACCATACTGTGGTTTCAGTAGGCCCATACATATTCCATAATTCAGTAGAATTTTTTATAAACGATGGCAAGATATCTTTAGGCAAGGCTTCGCCACCAACCAAGGCTTTAACCTTACTACTGTCATCCCAGCCTGCTTCAAGCATCATTCTCCATGTTGATGGAGTAGCTTGCATAACAGTAATATTTGATGACTGTAAACGTTGCACTAATGACGCGCCGTCTATTGCCAAATCACGGCTTGCTATCTCTATAGTTGCACCACAAACCAAAGGCAAATACATTTCCAGCACATGAATATCAAAAGATATGGTTGTTACAGCTAACAGTTTATCGC
>JAHDBX010000296.1 GCA_020630145.1 Gammaproteobacteria bacterium
ACGACACACTTGAAGAGCTTACTGTACGAATTAACCCTGACGTTATTAAAAAGTATTGATTGATCTACGGTAGCACCGGACACAATACAACCCGCCGATACAACCGAGTTTAAAGCTGTGCCAATACGTTCTTCATAATTATAATTAAATTTAGCCGCAGGCCGTTGGTAATGCATGGTTCGAATTGGCCAGTCATCGTCGTACAAATTTAATTCTGGCGATATTTTTGTCAAATCCATATTAGCAGCCCAATAATCGCTCAGGCTTTCAATATTACGCCAATAGGGTTTTTTGTATTCTTCATTTTGTATGCAGCTATTTTCAAAGTGATGCGCATACACATTGCTGTTTCCTACGACTGATGGTAGCAGCTCTTTACCCACATCGACATAACGTTGCTCAGATAATTTTTCTTTTAAAAAGTTGAAATTAAAAATAAACACGCCCATGCTAGCCAAGCACAAATCTTTTTTGCCTTTAATAGTGGGCGGCGCCTTAGGTCTGTGTTCATAGTAATTAATACGGTCATGCAAATCAGCAGTAACCGTCTCCATCCGTTGCGCTTCTTTCATAGACACTTCAACACAACCTACTGATACATCTGCACCTTTAGTAATATGGTCGTATAGCATTAATGAATAGTCTTGTTTATAAATGTGATACCCATCTAAAAATATAATATATTTAGGCTCATTTTCACTCATGATAGACAAGTTTTGGTACAGAACATCTGCAGAACCACGATACCAACTTTCTTCTTGATTTAGTTTTTGCGCAGGCCACAATTCTATAAACTCATTAAACTCACCACGCAAAAAGTTCCAGCCACGTTGTACATGTTGGTTAAGCGTATGGGATTTATATTGTGTAGATACGCCAATACGACGTATCCCTGAGTTGACACAGTTAGATAATGGAAAATCAATAATCTTAAATTTTCCAGCTATTGGCATAGCAGCTTTAGAACGGTTTTCAGTGAGATTCATTAACTCGTAGCCGCGTCTCCCTGCGAGTATGACCGCCATAGTTTTATTTATGGCGGTATGAATTTCTTTGCCAAGGTCGTTTGACATATTTTATATCGACTTTTTTCTTTAATTATATCCTTGTCTAGTCAATATAGCAGCTTATATTATTTTATTTTTTTAGTATTTCAGGCCAGTTTTTATCGGCAGCAGCAATATTCTTCGGTTTATTGATACTCCATTTGTTTTGAATATCTTGGTTATAATTCAAATACAGTTTACCGTCGACAATATTCCATGCTTTAGGATCAATTTTAGCAGTTGAACCTAAGCTAACAGCCCATGCGCAATAACCACCGTACTGTGGCGCATATTTTTCTGGGTTACCTTTAAATAAATCGGCGTTTGCTTGCGATGAAAAATACCATGTTGCATCATTCCAGTCAGCTGTATATTTCTTATTGCCTTTGACAGGCTTGCCCTCTGTAAAATAAGCAACGGTATCGTAACCCTTAATGGCTTTACCCCAAGAAGAGTACACAGGATCAACCGCATAGGCATTTAATGACATCATTAATAATGCGAAAGGAAATAGAATAAATTTATACATGAAGCGTTCCTAATAAATATTTTCTATTATGACGCCTAGTTACTTAATTGGTTCCCTCAAAGAGGCTGTATTAAGTAAAAATAGCCCGCCCTAAGGCGCAAGCCTGTCAATTTGCCAGCCAGCTTGAACACGTTTATATTTGATGCGGTCATGTAAACGATTTGGCCGCCCTTGCCAAAATTCAATGGCTGTAGCTTGCACGCAGTACCCACCCCATTCTTCGGGGCGAGCAATTGTTTTTTCCTTACTTAAAGCCTCCGCCGCTTTTTCCAATACGCTGTAGTCCTTTATAACCTTGCTTTGAGGGGATGCGTTCGCACCTATTTGACTACCAACTGGGCGTGAGTAAAAATAGTCATCGGACTCTTGAGCTGAAATTTTCTGGGCAAGACCTTCAATACGCACCTGCCTTTCTAGCTCAGGCCAAAAAAACGTTAACGCAACTTTGTTATTCGCCTGAATAGCTTTCCCTTTATCACTACTATAATGTGTAAAAAACACAAAGCCGTCTTCACTAAAGGATTTAAGTAGCACAATACGGCCTTCAGGCTGTCCGTCTGTTGTTACCGTGCTAAGGTGCATAGCATTAGCTTCACTGCTAACCTTCGCTTTTGCATGCTTAAACCATTCTGCAAACTGCAAAATAGGGTCAGCATGCAAGTCTTTCTTGCTTAATGAAGACTTCTCGTAATTTTCACGCATGTTTTCAAGATTAATCTTCATAAATTTCAAATACTTACATTACTTTATTAAAGTAAATAATCACCTAGAGTCAAACCTCATAAGGGTGTTGAATAATAACTGTTTGCTCACGATCAGGGCCAGTTGACACGATATGTATTGGCGTTTCTAATATATCAGCCAAAGCCATTAAATAATCCTGCGCATTTTGCGGCAATTCATCATAGTCTGTAATACCTAAGGTATCCGACTGCCAGCCCTCAAACTCTTGATAAA
The DNA here is from genome assembly GCA_020630145.1 of Gammaproteobacteria bacterium. Taxonomy (GTDB): domain Bacteria; phylum Pseudomonadota; class Gammaproteobacteria; order HTCC5015; family HTCC5015; genus JAHDBX01. The sequence goes on from JAHDBX010000296.1 coordinate 2,533, forward strand.
CAGGCTCAGATTTTTCGAATAATTCGGCAGCTAGTAATGGACGAGTAATCTCTTCACCATCAATTTTATATGCTGTACAAACCTTAATTTTTGGCAATGTATCCATAACATCAAGCTTAGTAATACATAGGCCTGTAACACTGTTAATTTTAAGCGCATGTTTTAACGCTACGGCGTCCAACCAACCACAACGTCTTGC
>JAHDBX010000297.1 GCA_020630145.1 Gammaproteobacteria bacterium
CAATACACATATTGTGCACTGCCCATCATCCAATTTAAAATTAGCGAGTGGATTTAGCCCTGTTCATAAACTTAGCGAGGCAGGTGTTAATGTAGCACTAGGCACAGATGGCGCTGCCAGCAATAATGACTTAGACATGTTTAGCGAAATGAAACTAGCCGCATTGCTTGCCAAGGGGGTTGCAGAAAATGCTGAAGCCTTGCCAGCCGCAAAAGCATTAAGCATGGCAACAATTAACAGCGCCAAAGCACTAGGCATTGCTGACCAAACCGGTTCACTAGAGGTCGGCAAACAAGCTGATATTATTGCTGTTGATATGCGGCACTGTCATGCTCAGCCACTTTACGACCCTATTTCACATCTTGTATACAGCACCCAAAGCCAACAAGTCACACATAGCTGGATTAGTGGCAAACTAGTTATGTCGGAGCGTACACTACTTACCATTGATCAAAACGATTGCTTACAAAAAGCGCAACAATGGCAGGCTCAAATACAAACGAGTACAAGCTAATTAACTATGAATGTAAACCCCGATGAAATAGCCAAGTTTTCTTCTGCTGCACACGATTGGTGGAATACTGAAGGCGAACTACGCACACTGCACCAGATCAACCCTTTGCGCTTAAGCTATATAGAACGCTTTACAACACTGGCGAATAAACATGTTATTGACATTGGTTGTGGCGGTGGCATATTAACGGAAGCCATGGCTCAAAAAGGCGCCAAAGCAACAGGTCTTGATATGAGTGAAGAACTGGTAAATATTGCTAGGGCGCATGCAAAGCAAAACGATGTATCAGTCAATTATGTGCAACAAACGGTGGAAAGCGCAGCTAAAGAACAAGCCGGACAATATGATATTGTTACATGCATGGAAATGCTTGAACATGTTCCCGAACCATTATCAATCGTTAAAGCTTGCACAACGCTCTGCAAACCAGGTGGCCATATTTTCTTTTCAACAATAAACCGTAATGCAAAATCATTTGCTTTAGCAATAGTCGCTGCCGAATATATCTTAAAACTTGTTGAAAAAGGCACGCATCATTATCAAGAATTTATTCAACCTGCCGAACTCGCGACTTGGGCACGATCAGAACAACTTATTGTAAATGATGTCAGCGGCATTCAATTCAACCCTTTCACTAGCCACCATAAGCTAAACCGTGATACGGATGTAAATTACATTATGCATACACAAAAACCGTCATGAACCATAAGATTAAAGCTGTACTATTTGATTTAGATGGCACACTTGTTGACACTGCTCCAGATATGGTGGCGACACTTAATCAATTATTAAGCAACCATAAACAAGCAAATATTACTTATATTGAAGGCAGAAATTACGTTTCTCAAGGCGCAGTTGCTTTAATTAAATATGGCTTTAAACGTGAGCTTGGCGAAGGTGAAATAACGAGCCTGCGTCAAGAATATCTGACACTTTATGCTGCAATTTCTAGTCAGCAGTCAGCTTTATTTGGCAATATGAATAAAGTACTTGAGCACATAGAGCAGCAAGGTATGCCATGGGGAGTTGTCACTAATAAGCCAGAGGATTTGGCTATAGACCTATTAAAGAAACTGGGTTTGTACGACCGTTTAGCTGCGTTTTATGGTGGCGATACATTAGCACAAAAAAAACCTCACCCCGCACAGCTGTTAGCGGCATGCGAAGATATTAAAACGAAGCCAGAACACGTTATTTACCTTGGTGATGACGAACGTGATATTGTTGCAGCTAAAGCAGCAAATATGCCTAATGCTGTTATGAACTATGGGTATATAAACGCTCCTGTACCACCACTAAATTGGCATGCCGATTACTATTTTGATGATGCCATCGATATAATAGATATATTAAAAGCAAGGCAATAAGTTTTTATGAATGAGTCATTAAATCAGTTTTTGAATAGCGCTTTTTTACAAAACAACCTCTGGTGGCTATTGCTCGCACTTGGCATGTTATTGGGTTATTTAATTAGCTTTATTATTTCACTATTTAAAATAAATCACCTAAAAAGCCAAGTAGAAATAGCGACACAGTCTCAAGCCGAACAAAAAACAGCCCTAGCACTTGCTCAACAACAAATCAGTAATGTTTTTAATGAAATGTCCAACAAGGCATTGCAGCAAAACAATGAACAGTTCTTACGTTTAGCTGAAGAGAACTTAAAAAAGCATCAGCTCTATTCTAAAAGTGAATTAGAAAAGCGTGAACAATCAATAGAAAGCTTAATACGCCCTATCAAAGACACGCTTAATAAAACTGATGAACAAATACGTGAAATAGAAAAAGATCGCAAACAAGCTTACGGTTCCTTACGTGAACAATTAGAAACCGTTGCCCAAACCCAAGCCTCACTACATCAAGAAACAAACAACTTAGTGAATGCTTTGCGCCGCCCCGAAGTACGCGGCCAATGGGGGGAGCTAACGTTGAAACGTTTAGCAGAGTTAGCCGGCATGGTTGAACACTGCGATTTTTACGAACAAGAATCTGTTGATACAAGTGACGGCAGACTTCGGCCTGATATGATCGTTCGCATGCCTGATAGTCGAGAGTTAATTGTAGATGCAAAAACGCCTCTAGATGCTTACCTTAGCGCAATACAAGCTAAAGATAACCAAACACGTGAAATTGATCTTCAACGCCACGCGCGAAAAGTAAAGGACAGAATTCAAGAACTCGCAAGCAA
>JAHDBX010000298.1 GCA_020630145.1 Gammaproteobacteria bacterium
CAATTAATAGCCAATGTGTATTAAATAGTAATACAAATATAAGTAAAGTTGATATAGCAGCAGGCGTTACGTTATTAAAAAATGTAGACACGAATAAACCAACTGCAATAAGTGCGGAGCACATGAATAAAAATAGTAAACTATTGCTGATGAGTTGCCCATGGTCTAAATCTGTGTGCCAATATATGCTCAATGCCATTAAGATAATCATTAAGAGGAAAAGGCTACAGAAGCAAAATAGCGCAGCAAATTTTCCTGCAATTAACGTATGAAGTGGTAGTGGTGATGAGGCAAGCAATGGCCAGGTACGTTGTTGCCTTTCGCCAGCAAAGCTTTGGGCACATAAAAAGGGTAGCGTAAAACTAATAAACACAAGTGCTAATAAAAACTGGGGTACTAATACAAAATCGGTAACGCCAAAACGACTGGTCATAATTTCAGCTTGGTGTTGTTTGGCTAACCATGTTTCTAAACGAGCGAGGTATGACCACGCGAGTATAAATTGGCCTGCGGCTAATATTATCCATGCAGAAGGGGCTTGCCGTAAGCGCTGTATTTCATGTTGTAATATAATTAGCATGGCGTATTTAAAAACACTTCATGTAAAGAGTCAATATTACTTAAGCTGTCATGCAGAGCAACTTTACCTTGCTTAATAAGAGTGACCTTGTCACAGCAGGATTCAACTTCTTGCAGAATATGTGTAGATAAAATTACGCCGCTAGTTTCAGCTAAAGTACGAATTAATGCCCGTGTTTCTTCAAGTTGAATAGGGTCAAGACCCACAGTAGGCTCATCAAGTATCACTAGCTTAGGTTGGTGTACTATGGCTTGAGCGATACCTACACGCTGTTGGTAACCTTTTGATAGGTGTTTAATGCGTTTTTTTAGTACGCTTTCTAAGTTGCAACGTTCTATCGCAAGGTCTACATGTGGTTTGATGTCTGTTTTTTCTATGCTACGTAGTTTTGCTGCGTAAGTGACATAGTCATTGACATGCATATCAGCAAAAACAGGTGGGTGCTCTGGTAAAAACCCCAATTGTTTCCTATATGCTTCGGGTTGCTCCAATAAGTTAATACCATCTATCTCTATATCACCGTCATCAGCGGCTAAACAGCCACTAATGATTTGCATAGTAGTGGATTTACCCGCACCATTTTCGCCCAATAAGCCTAAAACCTGACCAGATTGAAGTTCTAGGTCGACGTGGTCGAGTATATTTTTACCTGCATAACTTTTGCAAATATGCTTTGCGTTTAGTAACACATGAAACCTTTGTTGTTGTTTGCCGCTAATAGTAGCAAATATTTGCCTTTATTTAATAAACCGTCACATACTTGATAGATAAATAGGTGTATTTTTTCCTTGTAAAACGGTTTTATACAGGGCTTTGTCTTGCCTCTTCGTTAGCTATTTAATTAAATTATGCGTAAAATGGCATTTATTAAAGGCATGAATACGTCCCAAAGGTAATTGAGCTAGCTAGAAACAGCTATGTATGACGACTAAGTAGCTTTGCTCGTAACAAAGTCTACTAACACTATTTTACTAAATGAGAAAACTGCCGATATAAAGCGGTATAGAACAGAGGTTAACGACGTTGAATGATATTAGTTGGTTAAATGGCCTAATTGATTTGCCATGGTGGGGTTATATATTAGTTGCAATAGGTTTGTCGCAAATCACAATTGCTGCTGTCACACTATATTTACACCGTAGTCAGGCACACCGCTCTTTAGAGCTACACCCAGTCGTTAGTCATTTTTTCCGCTTGTGGTTATGGTTGGCCACATCGATGAAAACAAAAAGCTGGGTCGCTATTCACCGTAAGCACCATGCTAAATGTGAAACTGAAGATGATCCTCACTCACCAAGAATAGAAGGCATTAAAAAAGTCTTATGGCAAGGCGCTGAGTTGTATCAAGCTGAAGAGAAGAATGCTGAAACCTTAGAACGCTACTCTCAAGGCGTGCCTGATGATTGGTTAGAACGCCATGTTTATGGTCGTAAGTTTAATATTTATGGTGTTTCTCTTTCTGTTATTATCTTAGCAATTTTATTTGGCCCTATTGGTGTGACTATCTGGTGTGTAATGATGATGTGGATACCATTCCATGCTGCTGGAGTTATTAATGGTTTAGGTCATTACTGGGGCTACCGTAACTACGAGTGTGCAGATGATGCGACTAACTTAACGCCTATTGCATTTTGGATCGGTGGTGAAGAACTACACAATAACCACCATGCTTATCCAACTTCAGCGAAGTTTTCTTTGAAAGCTTGGGAGTTTGATATTGGCTGGTTGTATATTACCGTATTAAGCTTCTTTGGCTTGGCTAAAGTACGCAAAATTGCGCCGCAGCCAACTAATAATGCTAAGGTAAAAGTGGATATGGATACGGTTAAATCGATTATTCATAGCAAAATGCATGTAATGGCTGATTTTGCTAACCAGGTAACGAAGCCTGTGATTAAAGAAGAAGTATCAAAGGCGGAGGCTTCTGTTGCTCAGGCTGTTAAGTTAGCTAAAAATGCCTTAATTCGTGAAAAAACCCGTTTCCAAGAAAAGCATCAGTTGGCACTAGATGCTGCTTTAGATAAAAGCGAAACAGTCAGTAAGGTGTATGAGTATCGTCAACGTTTACTAGACTTGTGGGAAAAGAGTTATCACTCACATGAAGCT
>JAHDBX010000299.1 GCA_020630145.1 Gammaproteobacteria bacterium
GCCTGTTTATGAAACGCGTAGAAGTACTTTGTAAACGTTGTGATGCGCATCTGGGGCACGTGTTTCCTGATGGCCCACAACCCAGTGGTTTGCGCTACTGTATTAATTCAGCGGCGCTTAAGTTTGATGAAAAACAGTTTGATGAAAAAAAAGGTTAAGCGTTTACCGCTGTTTCCATTAGAAAGTATTGTCTTTCCAAATGGCTTATTGGCGCTACGCATTTTTGAAACCCGCTATATAGATATGGTGCGGCACTGCATGCGTGAACAATCTTCGTTTGTGGTTACCGCCAATCAGCGCTTGGAAGAAACACAAGATATCCTGACCCCTCACCTTATTGGTACGCGTGTTGATATTATCGACTTTGAACAATTGCCCGATGGCCTCTTAGGTATCACCATACACGGCAAAGAAAAAGTTGATATTGCCAATATTCAAGAGCAAGCCGATAGCTTGTTAACGGCCGATATTAGCAGCAGCCAATTAGACAGCGAAGAAAATATCCCCGAAGATTTTGCGCTATTAGCCAAAGTACTGAAAAAAATGTTTCCTGAAATTCAATCGCATTACGGCGAAAGTGCACAGCAGTATATGAGCGAAAACTATCAAGACGCATCATGGGTAAGTTCACGCTTAGTAGAAGTACTGCCTATGGATGTACAAATGAAAGTTGAGTTACTGCGTATGCAAGACTCTGGTGAACGTGTAAGAGTTATTTACGAAGCGCTAGAACGCATGCAAGTTATTTAAATAATTAAAGCCACAAAGCCAGCTTTAATTAGACAGTATTCGACACCCATAACGTCATTATAAAAATACCCAAAAACGTTAGCGAACGAATCGTGCTAAGCACATAATCAAAACGGCGTTTACTTTTGTAGGCAGCCATCCACATTCATATAATCGAAGCCATACCAATCAATAAGGCGGTATAAATAAAATAGTGCTTATAAAAAAAATACACGTCAATGGTGAAGGGTATAAATAACATTGCGCTAGTCATAATGCATAAGCTGCACGCCAGTAACCATAAAGTCTTATATGTCATGCGCCTACCTGCCTCACCTGTATATTAGTTTGTTGCATTGCCTTGCAAACCACCCGTATGCCACATAACAACGCGCTTGCCGACTAGATTATTTTTGCAATAGTGCGCAAGCGCATTGACCATTTTAACGCTATACACCGGTTCTAATGGTAAGCCCAAAGCTTTTTCGTAGTCTATTTGCTGCTGCTTTATATCTGCCGTCACTTTGCCAAAACCAGCACCACAAAAATTATGCTCCAGCACTAAGTTATCCGGCAGGTTATAACCCGCCTCAGTAGCTAGCTCAGCAATAGAGTCTTTAATAGCTTCAGCGCCCTTTAATACGACCACAGCAATCACCTTCGTATTCCAGCCGCGTTGTTGGCAGCCCAGCGCTAAACCCAAGGCCGTACAGCCCGTGCCAACAGGCACAAATATTTCATCGGGCGCAAAACCTAATTCATCTACTGCTTTTATTATGCCGTGTAAAGCATCTGCATTACTGCCGCCTTCGGGTAGCCACACCGCATCTAATTTATCCGCTTTTTGCAATGCCAATTCAGGCTTATCACGTAACTGCACAAAAGTATCTTTATCAATAAACGATAAATGCGTACCCCAGCTTTCTAAATCACGCAAAGTACGGTCAAATACTTTAGGTTGATGTCCACGAATTAAAGCATGGCAAGCAATACCTCTGCTATAACAAATATAGGCCAAAGCATGCAAAAAGTTAGAACGATTACCGCCCATGGATAATATAGCAGAGGGTTTGTTTACTTCAATAGCCATTAAAAATGCTTGTAACTTGCGCGCTTTATTACCCGATATAATGGGATGAATAAGATCATCGCGTTTTACCCACAGGTCGCTATGCGTCTGAAATACTGCAGACTGGGGAAGCTTTTGTAGTAAAGAAGGGAAATTAAGCACTATTTAGTAGTAAAGCTAGTTTCTGAAGCTAAAATTATACAGCAGATTTATAATGGTAAATGGTATTAGAAATCCTTTTATTTGTACTTTTCTAGTGATAGTCTGGACCAAATAATTAAAGGTTAACTAGTATGGTTTCCCTATTTATAGTTAAACTTAAAAAATGGAATATAAGTTTAAAAATCAAGGGCTTAGTTTTCCAATCAAACCACCAATTAAGTGGAAACATTCTTCATAATTGTTATGTAGGAGTTTTTTCCTTATAACAGACCCTTAGGCTAGAAGAGGATTGAATGCATACATTGTCAAAAACTATTGATTATCTAACAGAATTCTTTGCATCAAACTATCGAGATTATTTTGAAATGATGAAAGATGCGGGTAATTCTCACTACCCACCTGCATTTAAAGAAGAGTCCGAAATCATCCAGGGCATCAGGAATATTGTTCACAATATTTCTGATAATTATCATGATCTTTCTATACCAAAAGGGTTTGCATCCCCAAATATGCTTCATGACTCGCTTGTAGGATTCCGAAATATAGCTGAAAAACAACTTAAAGAAGCGCAAGAGGTCAATAAGTCACTCGGAGAGCCATGGTTTAATGTTATATCTCAGTCAGTAAAAATAAACAGTGAAGTAATGGAAGCTATAGATTATGCATTGACTTTAAGTGATAAAACAAATCTTGCTTCTTCGCTTCCATTAGACCGTCTAATTC
>JAHDBX010000300.1 GCA_020630145.1 Gammaproteobacteria bacterium
CAGTTTTGTGATGAGCCAAATAGGCCATGTAAAATAATAAGGGTACTGTCGTTATTGCTTTGGTTGGGGTAGTACTGATGGTGCAGCATAGTTATCCTGATCAATCTGAAAATTAAGATTAAGGCTGATGTAATATTAGGCGTACAAAAAAGCCTGCTTTCTGATTTTACAGAAAAGCAGGCTTCTAGTGTCTAGCAATGTAGCGTGTTTATTCTAGGATTGGCTCTAAACCCGTTTGTGCTGCGAAGTATGCACCGAGGTCTTTCATATCATCTTCTGATAAGCCTGCTACAGAACCTGCCATAATGGCATTTTTACGCGTGCCACTTTTATACTGCTTAAGTGACTGTGTAATATAGTCAGCGTGTTGGCCCGCAATAATTGGGAAGGTTGGAGCAGCGCTGTTGCCGTCTTTACCATGACAAGCCGCACAAGTAGCTGCTTTTTCTTTGCCGCGTGCAACAGGGTCTTGTGAGCGAACGTTGTTAGCTGCGCCTTTAAATACGTCTTTTTGCGCAAGATAAGCCGCGATATCAGCAATATCTTCTTTACTTAGGTTGGCAGCATTGGCGCGCATGGTTTCGTGGGCACGGTCGCCATTTTTATAAGACTGTAATGCACTTTGAATGTAGGCTTCATGTTGACCGCCGAGCTTAGGTACCCGGTAGGAAGGATAGACATTGAAGTATTTTTCAACGCTATGGCAGCCTTCGCAAGTAGAAAACTTAATTTTGCCGGCCGCGGCATCGCCTGCATAGGCAAAGTTAACGATAAAGCTGCTAGCAGCAAGAATTTGTAATAATAAAATGACGTATCTAGGCATAATCGTCTCAGTTTATAGTGTGAATTAACTAAGCTAAAGCGGTTAAACTTTGGCATTAGGAATTAAAAGCAGTCGCGGATTGTAAACTATGTAGTAAAGGCCGCCAACTAGAATTATCGGCAGAAGGCCATGTTGGTGTAGAAAAGTGAGTAAATTTGCTTAATTTGGGCTTTATTAAAGCGAATAGTCGACTTTATTGTGGACGCTAGCGTTTCTACTTATATAATACGCACCCTTTGAAAATATACATGCCGTTAGCCATTAATGTGCTGGCGGGCTTTTTTAAGCCAAAACAAACTAAAGATTTTATACATGAGTAAAGAATTAACAACCATGCGTAGCCAGTACAGTGGAGAGTTACGCGCTTCAGATATTGATAACACAGTAACAGTTTGTGGCTGGGTACACCGCCGCCGTGACCATGGTGGGGTGATTTTTGTTGATTTACGCGATCATACCGGTTTATTACAGGTGGTTTTTGACCCTGATAGAGCTGAAATCTTTGCTATGGCTGAGCGTATTCGTAGTGAGTATGTGCTGCAGGTAACCGGTCGAGTACGCAATCGCCCAGAAGGTACTGTAAACCCTGATATGCCAACAGGCGAAATAGAAGTGCTGGCTTTAGAGCTGGTTGTACTGAATGCTGCAGACACGCCGCCATTCCAGTTAGAAGATACTGATGTAGGTGAAGATGTACGTTTACGTTATCGCTATATTGATTTGCGTCGTGACGAGATGCAAAAGAACCTACGCCTACGCGCCAAAGTTGTTCGTTCGTTGCGCAACTATTTGGACGATATGGACTTTTTAGATATAGAGACACCGATGTTAACCAAGGCTACGCCAGAAGGCGCACGGGACTATATAGTACCGAGTCGTGTGCATGAAGGTTCATTCTTTGCTTTGCCACAGTCGCCACAAATATTTAAGCAGTTATTGATGATGAGCGGCATGGATCGCTATTATCAGGTTGTACGCTGTTTCCGTGATGAAGACTTGCGTGCAGATCGTCAGCCTGAATTTACCCAGCTAGATATTGAAACATCGTTTATGGATGATGAAGCCATTATGACCGTTATGGAAAATATGATGGCGAATATCTTTAAGCAAAGTATCGATGTAGACGTGCCTACGCCATTTTTACGCATGCCTTATGCCGAAGCCATGGAGCGTTTTGGCTCTGATAAGCCAGACTTGCGTATTGATCTAGAGCTAATCTCGATTACCGATTTAATGAAGTCGGTTGAGTTTAAAGTATTTAATGCACCCGCTAATGACCCGGAAGGCCGTATTGCCGCTTTACGTGTGCCGAAGGGTGCAGACATTAGTCGTAAAGAAATTGATGGTTATACCGAGTTTGTTGGCCGCTATGGTGCAAAAGGTTTGGCTTATATTAAATGCAATGATGTATCGCAAGGCCGTGAAGGTTTGCAGTCACCTATCTTAAAATTCTTACCTGATGATGTTATTACCGCTATTTTAGAAAAAACGGGCGCTGAAAATGGCGACTTGGTTTTCTTTGGTGCAGATAAAGCGAAAATTGTGAATGAATCGCTAGGCGCTTTACGTGTGAAAGTGGGGCATGATTTAGGCTTGGTTGATGAAAATCAATGGCGCTTTATGTGGGTTGTTGATTTCCCAATGTTTGAAAAAGATTCGTCTGGTAAAAACTGGACATCTTTACATCACCCATTCACAGCACCGAAAGCATCACCGGAAGCGCTGCAAGCGAACCCTGGTGAAGCTTTATCTGTTGCTTACGATATGGTGTTAAATGGCACCGAGCTAGGTGGTGGGTCTGTGCGTATTCATGAAAATGATATGCAGCAAGCTGTATTCAGTGTGTTGGGT
>JAHDBX010000301.1 GCA_020630145.1 Gammaproteobacteria bacterium
AAATCAAAGCATCATCAATAGGGTCGGATGCTAACTCAAAACCATGTTCTTTTGACAAGGCTACAGTTTCATCCAGCAAACTATCCATCTCGGGATCAATATTATCTGCCGGGCGAACAGTAATCACCTCACCACCCTCAGCAAGAATTTTTTCCTGCAAAGCTTTATCAACAGGCGTTGGCGTTGCGCCATACTCACCTAAAAGCACACCGCGCGTTTCTTTTGTAATCGACTTATAGCGCTCACCATTAATAACATTTAATACAGCTTGCGTACCTACAATTTGTGATGTTGGTGTCACTAATGGTATAAAACCTAAATCAGCACGTACTCGTGGGACTTCTGCAAGTACTTCACCTAAACGATCACCATAGCCCTGTTCTTTAAGCTGGTTTTCCATGTTAGTTAACATGCCACCAGGTACTTGAGCATTAATGATACGTGCATCAACACCTTTAAGCTCCCCTTCAAACTGCCAATACTTTTTACGGACTTCTTTAAAGTAATCTGCAATAGGCTCGAATTTTTCTAAGGATAAGCCTGTATCTCTCTCCGTGCCTTCAAAAATAGAAACAATCGTTTCTGTTGGTGAATGACCATAAGTTAAACTCATTGATGATATTGATGTATCAACGATATCTAAGCCAGCTTCTACAGCTTTAAATATAGTTGCTGTACTGTAACCTGTAGTCGCATGAGCATGTAAATTAATAGGCAAGTCGGTTGCCTTTTTTAAACCACGAACTAATTCATCAGCCACATAAGGAGTAAGCAAGCCTGCCATGTCCTTAATACAAATTGAATGGCACCCCATGTCTTCAAGCTTTTTACCCATATCAATCCAGCCCTGTACAGTATGTACATCACTGACTGTATATGAGATTGTACCTTGAGCATGCTTTTCACAATCGACTACTGCTTTAATAGCCGTTGTTAAATTACGCGTATCATTCATCGCATCAAAAATACGAAATACGTCCATGCCATTAGCAGCAGAACGTTCAACAAACTTATGCACTACGTCATCAGCATAATGTCTATAGCCTAATATATTTTGTCCACGCAACAACATCATTTGCTTGGTTTTAGGCATCGCTTTATTTAACTCACGTAAACGCTCCCATGGGTCTTCACCAATAAAACGTATACAGGAATCAAATGTCGCGCCACCCCAAGTTTCTAATGCCCAGTAACCAATTGAATCAAGTTGCTCTGCAATTGGCAACATATCTTCAAGACGCATACGTGTGGCAAATAGTGATTGGTGAGCATCGCGGAGTACTACATCATTAATGTGTAATTTGGACATACAATACCTTAAATAAAACTTAAATGGAGACGAGGGAATTAACGTTTTTGTCTATACTTATTGACTGCAACAGTTGCTGCAGCAATTTCTTGGCTAGAGCCAGCAGTAGATGGCTGTGAATTTGACTGATCATCAGTTTTATCTGATGCTACATTCACATCCTCACTACCTTTGCCTTTACATAAGTATGACAAAAAGCATATACTAAGTATTAGGAAACACAATAATGAAAATACTGTTCCCATTCCCAATATAAATAATTGTACAGCTTGCAGAATATTATCAAGCAACATAGTTTGGTATCTTATATATTAATTCGAGCGGATTTTATCAAAACGGGCTAACTAAAACAAACAATAAGTCAACTAAAAAAGTTTCACTAGCAATTAAAAATGGCTACTTAGCAAACATTCTTAATTGACTCTATCGTTTTATATCACCAAAGTTTTGGTGCATCTTTAGATAAGCCATACACTTCAGGGAAAAACAATATTGACAGCATCACCATCACCTGAATCACAATAAATGGTATAACACCACGATAAATATGCATTGTCGTAACAGCTTTAGGTGCTACACCTTTTAAATAAAATAAGGCAAAACCAAATGGCGGCGTTAAAAATGACGTTTGCAAATTCATTGCAACCAAAATACCAAACCACACTAAGTTAATCTCTAACTCTTCTACTACTGTCAAAATAAGTGGGATAACAATATAAGATATCTCTATATAATCTAAGAAAAAACCAAGAATCATAATGAATAACATTGTAAAAACTAAGAAGCCCCATTTCTCACCGGGTATGCTAAGTAACAAGTGTTGTACTTCTTCTTCACCACCGGTGTATGCAAAGCCCATTGAAAAAATTGATGCGCCTAATAAAACAGCAAATACCATTGCCGTAATTTTAACGGTTTCAATAGCAGCTTCATTTAACATAGGAAAAGAAAACTTCTTATAACTAATAGCTAAAGCAATTGCACCAACACAGCCTAAAGCTGATGACTCAGTAGGTGTTGCATAACCTTTAAAAATTGAACCTAGGACTACCAATATCAAAATGAGCGGTGGTACAACAGCCACTAATGCATCTAAAATAATTTTTGTTCTAGAAGCACTATCATCATCTAGCGGCACTTTAGGAGCGGCCTCTGGTTTAATAATACAAAATATAACAATGTACGCAATATAACAGCCTATTAAAATAAGCCCAGGTTTGATTGCGGCCTGAAATAAATCACCAACAGGTTGATTTAATACATCCCCTAAAATAATTAACACTATCGATGGAGGGATAAGCTGGCCTAGTGTGCCTGCAGCACAAATAGTACCCGTCGATAATTCTTTACT
>JAHDBX010000302.1 GCA_020630145.1 Gammaproteobacteria bacterium
GTTAAATGCGTGTTGGTATATTGATATTGATATTGATATTGCCATGCAAAGAGTGGTCAAAAGGCATATTCAGATGGGCTTAAGCCTAGACGAAGCAAATGAAAGAGTGCTTAGTAATGACAGGCCTAATGCTGAGTTAATTAATACTCACTGTAAACTTCGTGCTGATCAGGGCTTAATAAGCCGTACTTTACGTTAGTATACAACTATTATTTAAACGATCTGTTTTTATGCCTTGGTAAGAAAGCGTTTGGCTAAGGGAAGGCTGGCGCCGCCAATGGAGCGGGCATGTACACCAACCAAGCCTTCTTCAATAATTGGTAAATCAATACTTTTCGCGTTTAACTCTGTTATATGCTTACGCGTTGCTTTGACTATTTCATGCCTAATATTGTTAGGCAGCCAGCCATCAATTATTGCCGCTTCAAAATCGATAACTGTACTAGCTGAAATAATAGCATGTGCCAAAGCGTGACTAGCATTATCAATCCACTCTGCAATAGCATCATTGTCTACTTGCCAGTCGCTTGGGTTATGCCAAAGCCAGTCGCATTCAATGTTTCTTGCGAGTAGTTTTGATTCAAGCGTCTTAATTGAGGCTACATCAATCAATTCGCATAAATTACCATCTTTGCCTATAACTGGCATGGAGCCTAGTGCGCCAGCATTGCCACTTTTTCCACTAAATAATGAGTCGTTAATAACGATACCGCCACCTATAAAGTAACCGATATAAAAATATACAAAGTCATGCACATTATTTGAGTTGCCGAATGCTAGCTCAGCACCACATGCCGCGGTAGTATCGTTTTGTATAAAAACGGGGTAGTCTAATTTTTCTTCTATAACTTTCTGTAGGTCAATATTTTTCCAGGCAAGTAATTCTTCTATGGCTTTTTGAACATCGATATATTTGTTGGCTTGTAGTTTTTTTGGCGTGTCAGAAATCATATCTGTCCACATCCATAACTTAAAAGGTAAGGCTATACCAATACCTGAAATGCGTTTTTGCTCATGTGGTGCAAGTGATTGCGTCGCTTTTTCTATACTTCTAAAAGTAAAATCTAATATATGTTTAGTTGCAGGATAATTATATTCTATGCTTTCTATGTTGATTACTTTACCCAGTAAGTCAATTAACACTAATTGTGCTGAGCTTCTGCCTACTTTTAAGCCAAAAAAAAATGCCCCATCTGGATTGAGTTTCATCGGTACTAGAGGTTGACCGACTTTGCCTTTTCGAAGTGGTGACTCCCGTAGTAATAGGTTATCAGCTTCTAATTTGCGCATGATAACGGAAATTGTTTGTGCAGATAGCTTAGTTATCTTTGCGATATCTGCTTTTGCAAGGCTGCCATGGTTTCTAATAATGGATAGGATCAAGCGCTCGTTATAGGCCCGCATTCCGCTTTGGTTGGTGCCTTGATTAGCTTTTTGGTTATTTTCTGATGCCTTGTTAACTCTTGATGTCATAAAAAATGGTGCGCCATACAGATTTTGTTTGTTTTTTATACAGTATTAAGCTTGTTTAGCAGGCTTTACCGTTGATTTATTGTTGGTTCCAAGGATGAACTAGATGCCTTATTAAGTCAAATTAATTAATAAATAAATATGATTTATTTATTGACTTTGAATATTGAATCGGGTTTACTAGGGTTTCTAACAACAAAATATTAATTCTTGGGGGATTACATATGAAAAAAATAATATTAGCTGCGTTTTCTATTGCGCTGATGGGGGTTTCGGTTGCGGGTCATGCTAAATCAAAGGGCACTGCTTGCTTAATTACTAAAACGGATACCAATCCTTTTTTCGTAAAAATGAAAGAAGGTGCTAAAGCAGGCGCTAAAGCAAATAATATTAAGTTACAAACTTATGCTGGGAAAATTGATGGTGATGTTGAAACACAAGTAGCCGCTGTTGAAACTTGTATTGCTTCAGGCGCTAAAGGTATTTTAATTACACCATCAGATTCGCGTGCTCTAACGCCGTCAATTAAAAAGGCTCGTAAGGCAGGTGTATTGGTGATTGCACTTGATACACCATTTGAACCTGCAAGTGTTGCTGATGCAACATTCGCTACAGATAACTTTAAAGCAGGCGAGCTAATTGGCAAGTGGGCAGCAGCTAAGTTAGGTAGTAAAGCTAAATCAGCAAAAATAGCCTTATTGGATTTAAATGCATCTGAAATTTCAGTGGATTATTTACGTAACAATGGTTTCTTAAAAGGGTTTGGTATTGATATTAAAGATCCTAAAGATATAGGTGACGAAACGGATCCGCGTATTGTTGGTAATGATGTAACCAATGGTAATGAAGAGGGTGGCCGTAAAGCAATGGAAAACTTATTGCAAAAAGACCCAGGCGTAAATGTAGTTTATACCATTAATGAGCCAGCCGCCGCCGGCGCATACGCAGCTTTAAAAGCAGTGGGTAAAGAAAAACAAGCCCTTATCGTATCTGTAGATGGTGGTTGCCCAGGTGTTCGTGATATCGAAGACGGTGTTATTGGCGCAACTTCAATGCAATTCCCACTACTTATGGCATCTAAAGGTATTGAAGCAATTACGACTTGGATTGACAGTGGTAAAAAGCCTAAGAATTCGTCAGGTTTGGATTTTTATAACACGGGT
>JAHDBX010000303.1 GCA_020630145.1 Gammaproteobacteria bacterium
GTAAGCAACCTAGCATCGCCACTGTTTTTACAGGCAAATGTTTTAATGCTGCCACAAGCAAAGTATGCGCACCGGCGGTTGTAAATACACCTAGCAATAGTAGCAATACTATATCTTTATTCGGCATCGTTAATACGGCCGGATAATCAACAAAGCATAGCAACACTAATGCAACAGCAATAAATTGATGCAAAATAGATTTATCGGTTGTGATATGCGTAAGGTGGTATTTTTGTATTAGGTTACGCACCGAGAAAAATGCAGCCGATAACACACCCCACATCAAACCATATAGTAAATCGCTATTGATACCGGTGAGTTCATCTGAACCCATAATCACGATACCTATCACAACAATAAATGCGGCTAATACATCTGTTATGGCTATGCGCTTTTTTGAAAAAAAAGGTTCCAGTAATACCGTAATGACGGGAAAGGTATAAAGCGCCAGCATACCAATAGCTACACTGGAAATTTGCATAGCATGGAAGTAGGTTACCCAATGCAGCGCCATAAGCACACCTAAACCATAAACCAGCAATATATCTCGCCAACTATGTAAACGAATACGCCGACTTTGAGATAAACAAAATATCACAACCACTATTGCTGCAATAACACTGCGCAATTGTGAGATAGATACGGCGTCTAGCGAAATACTATTAGAAAATAAACCATTAAGAGACAGTAAAACAATAGCGGCATAGCATAAGGCCATGCCGCGTGTATCATGAGGCACTGCTTAGCTAGCTTGCTGTGCTGTAGCTGCTGCTTTAACTAAACCTTCTAACTCACCACTTTCGTGCAATTCAACACAAATATCACAGCCGCCGACTAATTCACCATTAATGAATAACTGTGGGAATGTTGGCCAATCTGAGAATTTATGCATGTCCGTACGGATCTCTTGGTCCATGAGTATATTGACATAAGCAAACTCCTGACCATATGACTTTAGAATATCGATGGTTCTGGCTGAAAATCCACAGCTTGGAAATTGTGGTGTTCCCTTCATATAAATAATGACGGAGTTTTCTTCAACTTGTTGCTTTATACGCTCTAAAACGTCCATTAACTACCTCTTGCACGACGTAAATAAAAAAACGTATTTTACTTGATTTACTCTGCAATGATTAACTTTATCCGGCCTGATTAAGAGAAGATTGGCAATAAAGGCTTAAATGCTTGATGTATTTTGGCTTGAATAAACAAACTTATGTAAAAATTCAGTTAGAATGCGTGTTGTTATTCATTTATAACATTTTCACATTCATGCAATCAGAGGGGATAAGTCATGGAATTTGTTGATTTTTTATTTAGATGGGCGCATTTGCTATTCGGTATTACTTGGATAGGTATGCTCTATTATTTTCACTTTGTTCAAGGCGGCTACTTTAAAGCGGCTTCGCCAGAAGCCTTAGCTGACGCGAAAGCCAAGCTTGCACCCAGCGCATTGTGGTGGTTCCGCTGGGGCGCTATGTTCACATTTATAACCGGTTTGTATTTGCTTTATGTTGCTGGCAAAAACTACCAATTTAATGACTATATTGCTATTGGCGCATTAATGGGTACATTAATGTTCTTAAATGTATGGATTATTATTTGGCCAAACCAAAGAATAGCGCTAGGCATGGTTGAAGGCGATGGCCCTGCTGCCGCTGGAAAAGCTTTACTGGCTTCGCGTACAAACGTACTATTTTCGGCACCAATGGCATTCGGGATGCTTGCTGGCGCGCACTTACCAGGCCAAGGCTATGGTACAAGTGCCGGTGGTATCGATTTGTGGATAGCAATAGCTATTATTGCACTCCTGGAAATCAACGGCTTATTTGGCAAACAAGGCCCATTGACTAGCGTTAAAGGCGTTATTCACTGCAGCCTTGGCTTAACCGCTGTTTTAGTGGCAATCTTATATTTTGTCTAGTATGTAAACAGGCAAAACTTAAAAGGCCTGCTTTTTAGCAGGCTTTTTTTGTTCTTTATTTATATTTCGGTTTAATTACACGCTAATTGTTTTCATAAAAAGCCTGCTTTTTTACTTAACTTTTCTATAAAAAGGCGTAAAATCGCGTTCTTTATAATATTTACCAATGGCAGCATCGCTGCCATTTTTTATTGATGGCTCATTATTATGTCTGATGTACTGATGCACAACTATGCACGTTTTCCCATTACCTTCACAAAAGGTGAAGGCGTTTACCTATGGGATAAAGATGGCCATGTATACCTCGATGCATTAGGCGGTATTGCTGTATGCGCATTAGGTCACTGCCACCCCGACATAACAGCGGCTATTACAGATCAGGCAGAAACGCTACTGCACACATCGAACCTCTACGGTATTGATTTACAAGACCAGTTAGCAGCCAAGCTATGCGAAATTAGTGGCTTACAGAATGCTTACTTTGCTAACTCAGGCACAGAAGCCAATGAAGCAGCCATAAAAATTGCACGGCTTTGGGGCAAAAAACAAGGCATGAGCAAACCTACTATTGTGACAATGCGGGGCGGCTTTCATGGTAGAACAATGGGGGCCTTATCAGCCACACCAAAACCTTCGATACAAAAGGGTTTCGAGCCTTTGCTACCGGACTTCATCTACATAGATTATGACGAAATT